>NZ_KV838739.1:0-127651 GCF_001838765.1 Staphylococcus sp. HMSC34G04 | reverse complement strand
AAGCTTTTTATTAATTTGGGCTTTAAAATATTACAAATTATAATTCTTCATTATTTTTTATTTGCTTTTGAATTGAAGTTCAAACAATGGTGTTTCAGAGGACCCTCTGAACAATCATCACATTCATATAATTTAAAGTCTCGTTTAAAACCATATTTATCATGACGATAGGCATATCTTTTAAATCCTAGTCTTTTATTGTTCGGACAAATGAATTCATCATTAATTTCGTCATATTTCCAATTTTGAGTATTAAAGATGTAATTGTTATATTTTTCATTTTATGTTTCTTCTTAAGTTTAAAGAATATTACATATTTTAGTTTCATACTTTTAATTGCTTCTCAATTTCCTGTTCTAATGCATCTTGTAAAAATCTATAATCTCTTTGATTTCTTTTGTAATCTTCAGAAATACCAACTTTCAATGTATTAGGATTTTTCTTTTCTACAACTTCTTTTTGTATGCTTTTTAATAAACTAATATGATTGGTGTTTACAGTAATGTCTATCTCTATAACTTTATAAAAAATCTCATTTGAAAAATAGATTTTGTTTACATTCATAAATGCAATAAACTCTCGACAAGCTTTTTTTAATCTATTTATATTTGTTTCAATATTATAATATATTCTATAAATTTCTTCTTTTTCATACTTTCTTCTTTCATTTTCTGGTAGTTTACTTAAAAGTTCCAAATTCAAATCACTATATGAATCTATGTCGTTGTATGTATCTATAAAAGCTTGATTTAATTTATTAACTTTAATATGTGCTTCTTGTAATATAGGTCTTATATATTCTAAATTGTATTTAGCTTTATGAATCTTTTTTTCATTAAAATATCTAATACATTCTTTAATAGAATAAATTATAATCCCTAACGCAATTGTAAAGAAAGAATAATAAATAGATGGTGTTTTATCAAGTATATCTAATAATAAGAATTCTATATGTGTATATAAGTCCATTTAATCACCCCATATTTTATATATTAAAATATTTTTTGAATAGCAGACAAGTATAAATTCTATAATATAATTTAATAGTATTGTCCATCTAAACTATATAAAAAAGAAGCTAAGGCAAAATGCCTTAACTCCTTACCCCTATTAGGTTTTCCCTGAAATTGTTTAGCGCTTAGTATTGCTTAATATACTGTTCTCTTTCCCATTCGGATACTTGAGTTCTATTTTAGCAAATTGGGTATAATAAGGTTTATTAAATTGTTAAATCGCTTTATATCAATGTTTTTACTTTTTATTAATGTATCGTAAATTAATTGTAGTTGCCCATTTAGTTGCCCAATATAATAAATTATTTACACTGGGCAACTAACAAGGCTCTATCCCTTATGTAGCAAAAGATAGAGCCTTGTTTTATTTTTCATCACTTTGTTCTAATTCTACTTGATAATTATATAGCTTTATAACCGTTCTAAATCTAGCGTCTTCAATTGATGTTTTACCATTCTTCAAATCTTGAACGGTTTGATAAGGTACACCGCTACCTTTTGATATTTTATAGCCCGTATCCTTATTTAATAGTCCTCTTATACTTTCAATAATATTACTGATTTCGTCCATTTTTTCCCCCCTTTAATAAATTTATTAATGCTAATGTTGTTAATAATGCGATAATACCTTGACTTATATCATTACCTAAAAACAAGTTTAACCATATCAGTACAATTAAAATAATATAAATTGTTTTCATATCATTTATTAAGTGTTAGAGTATAATTAGACAAGCCCTTTCGGGCTTTGTCTCATTACTTATCGTCTTTTATTAATGTCTTGATTATGGCTAATGTGGACATTATATAAAAGGCGATTTCTGTTATAGTTTTAATATTTTCTAACACTTTTTTGTCCTCCTTTCAACTGGTATAGCTTATTTTATCACGATTAACCGTTATAAACAACCCTTTTTTTTACTTTTTTTATCTTTTTTAATCATAAAAATAAGGTAACTGTTACAACAGTTAACCTCAAATATATTTCGCAAATATAGAAATCTTTTTCTTATATTCTACCAAAAAATAGCCATAACCCGAATAAAGTTATGACTATATAACAAAATTTATATTGTTTTGTTACTCAGAATCCTTCGTTGTAGCTTTTAATATATTAGCAACTATACTTCCTAGTGATAATACTCCGATTATACCAGAGGCCCATGGTTGACCCATTACACCAAGAATCACAGAACCAGCTATACCACATATAGAAATTATTGTGCTACTTATTACACCTAAAATTGTTAATTTATCATTGCTTTTATAATAGTTTTCTTGTTCATTTTTAGTAATTGCAATGCGATTCTCTTGTTCTTTCTCAGCCATTTTTAAAATTCTATCTCCTGCTCCAGGTAATGCCCTTTCATACTCTTTAAACTCTTTTGAGTCGGGAAGCGGTCCTCTTTTAGTTATAGAGAGTTTACGCATAATAACTTTACGTTCTTCTGGATCAGCTTCTTCTACTAATCTTTTTAAAACTTCTTCCTCTTCTACTCCTTCTTTTTCTACTTTATCTATTTGATTATCTTCCATTATACATTAACTCTCTGTTTCTATAATTTTTTATCGATTTATTCAGGTCTTCACCAACTTTATACCAATCATTGCTTAGTTCTTCTGAATCTACTTTAGAATCTATCAAGTATCGATGATAACGAATTTTATCTTTCCCTATATTGGCATTCAAATCTCCAGAAATCAGAAATGCGTTTTTTAAGGTTTTTAATATTACCTGCATAATGATCTCCTCCTTTAAAATTATTATATACCACTTCTTATGCTTTTTGTAAAATAATTAAACATTTTAATCATAAAAAGGGTAGCCATTTCTGACTACCCTTTTAAATTATTTATATACTTCTTCTACTTCAATAGTGTGCTTATGCACCCAGCCATTGTTACTTGGTGAATATGTTCTACACCAAATATTTCCTTGTGGATCTTGAATTTCTTCAAAAATATAAACTTCTGTACCCGCTTCAAGTACATCAATTTCTTTAGCAAAACTATAGTTATCAAAACTACTACCTGCACGTTCACGTAATGAAGCATCATATTTAATTCTACCTCTATAATAAGGTTCTTCAGACCAAACTTTGACACGTGTACAGCCTACTGGTTTCTTTTCAATAATTTCGTCATGTTCTTCAGGTTGATTCACAATTGTTTCTGTATCAACATCTTCGCCATCAATATAACGTTGCACTAAATTATCAATCACATCGATTTCATCACGACCATAACCACATGCTTCAAGTGCATTACCTGGATCGCGTTTATCATCTTGAATATCTTGATGACCAGGAGCTTTATTAAAGTGGTCGATATTCCATGATTCAAATAATACTGCAAAGACACGTGCGAAATTATCTAATGCTTTTAATGATTGTTCTCTATCATCAGAAAAATAACATAATTCTCCACCAAATGCAGCATCATTTGCATCATCTCCAAAGTAATAGTTATCTGTTGGTGTATCGTATAGAACGTGCCATGCTTTTTCATCTAAAGGCACACAGATAATACATTCTTTATCATCAACAAAGAAATGTGCTGAAGCAGTTGAATCCCAATCTTGCATGTAAGTATTTTTATAATAATCTACATTGTGTTGCGCCGTACTGTTTGGATTACCTGTATCATGGTACACTGCAAAAATTGGGCTACCTGTGTCTAATGGTTGTCCTGTTCGTCTTGTTCCATAAGGTAAAAAGTCTGTATATACGGGTACACCGTTCCATTCTCCTATGTATTCTTTTGTCATTATAAAAACCTCTTTTCTTGAATATAAAAAAGTAGCTATCAATTTTAATAGCTACTTGTATTTGTCATAAATATAAAATTCTCCTGTTAAACCAATTTTATTATAAAGTTCACTAATTATTTGAGCTTGAACTTTTGCCCAAGATATATCCGTCGCATATTGATGTTGTCCTGGTTTTAATGGATTCCATCGCATTCTATAAAGAGTGTTTTGTCCAACATCGAAATAAGATCGTCCAACAAATTTAGCTCCTCCTTTAATAGCGCTATCAGGAGAGGTCCACCCATGATTTCTAGCAAAATCAATTGCATTATCAGGATTATTATCAAATGCTCCTATACCAAAATAGTTATAAACACCATAACTTCCACTAGCATAATTTGATCGTCCATAATTACTCTCTAAAAAGGCGTGAGCAATAAGATAAATTTCATTCATGCCACTATTTCTACCAGCTTCTGAAAATGATTGCCCTTTACCTGAAAGCGTACCTTTACCATTAAGAATTTGATTCAACTTATCTACTGAAATTCCTTGAAATTGATTTAATTTTAATAACTGATACTTTTGTACATTGTCATTAAAAATCAAATTGGTATTCATAGCTCTACTTGTCTGATCTCTACTTGCACCATACCAAGTATAGCCATTATTAGTTTGTGGAGGAGGATTTAAAGAAAACTGTATATTTAAAGCCTCACTCAAAGTGTATTTACTCACTACGTTTTCTACTTTATTTCCACTAGAATTAATTTTATTACTAGTTTCTTGAGAAATATTTATTGTAACAGGTATCAATACATCTTTTGTATGAGGATTTAAAAGTTCATTTCTTATATTGTAAATTTCAATAAGTTCTTTAACTGCATCTGTTTTATCTTTAAATTTTAAATCACTTACCTCTTTTATTTTTTTACCTACGTGAAACTCAATTGTCTTCCAAGCTTTATTATCTATTTGAATAGTATTCTCGTTAAAAGGTAGTTTATACCTATCACATATTTCTTTAATTTTTACCATTGTAGTAATTTCATTCATTAAAAAATGGCTACTTATTATATTTCTTGTTTCATTTATTTCAATAACAATACAATTTTCATAGTTAGGCACATCAAAGTCCATTGCTCTACTTTCCCAAATATAATTTCTATCTATATAAAAATGAGAAATATCATTCGGGTTAAGAGTATCTCTATATTTATATAATTCTAGTGTATTTAATACAGAATCACGATTTTTTATTAAAATTTTACTAGGCTTACTACTTCTTTTTTTGCCCTCCACTATATAGTGAGATAGTGTTTCTGTCTTTTTCTTTTCTAGTATTGAAGTAGTAAAGCTAATTTTATTAATAACTTTAGTAGATTTATTGTTAGATAAAGTCTCTCTATTTTCAACAGACTTCACATCAGACTGACTACTTTTAGTGTATGGAGGTCGTACAAAGTGTGTTACTCCGTAATAACTATGTTTAACTTTTGCAGCAGGACTTCCATAATTTTCATTAACATCAAACCAGTTTTGATCCACACCCCAAAAATAGTCTTTTGTAGAAGGTCCGATAACTATATCAGTATGTCCCCATCTTATCCAAGGGTCACTTTCCGCAGTCCATACAGCTATGTCACCTGGTTCAGGTATAAATTCAGGTGTATTTCTTATAATTTGAAATCCACGAGGGTAATTATTATAAAAAGGTATATCTCTAGCATTTCCAGGTGTTTTAAATCCCCAAATCTTGTAAAACAAGTAATTAGGTAAATCCCAACATTGAGCTCCATAACCTGAACCAGGAACATCAATTCTTTGCCCTATAATGCTGCTTGCCCAATTAACTACTTCATCAGCTGTTGGTATTCGATTTGTCGGTAATGACACATTCATCACCTCATCTAGTTGTCTTTAACTTTATAATCACTATTTTGGTTAAGTCTTTTTTTCAACATCTCGGGAACTGGTACACCTATAGCATCAGCATTTTCAATAATACTTGTAGCTTCAGTTAAGATTAAGAATAATACAGAGCTATTTATTAATATTCCATCAAGCCTAAAAATTATATCTAAAGTATTAGCCACTAAAATTACACATAAGTATGCAATCTTTTTTACATAGCCAGTTATTGCTTTATGGCTCCAAAGATTTCCGTTAATAATAGCTTTTAAGATACCAGTAAATATATCAATAAAAATCATTATAAGTAATAAATAAATAAAAACTTTATTACCTGAATAAATCAAACTCATAAAATCTTCTACCTCTATGCTGTACATCTTTGCTGTATCCACTGCTTGCTCACTCCATTTATTAATAAATTCCATAAATTGCGGTAATAGTTGCTGTTGAATCTACAGCTGGCTCATTATCTGTAGCTATTTGAGTTTTTGTAATTGTTAAGTGTGTATCATCTTTGATTAGAATCCCAATTTCTTCCAAGTATCCATTTTTTAAATTTCCATTTGTTAACCTTAATCCAATTTGATTGAGATATACTTTTTGTCCATTATTTGGAACAGTAACAAATTTAGTAGCATTACTATCAGTATAGAAACTAACATTTATTATTAAATTGAGATAATTATGAACACTATCTTTTAATTCAATTGTTGTATCTTTTTTAGCTGATCCTCTCCAAAGTAGTATTGGTTGTGATGATCTCCAACGTTGATATAATTGTCCTTTATATTTCTCGATAGATAGTCCAGTGCCTAAAATAGTTAACATCCCATTATTTTCGTCTTTCATTATTGCCTGAATATATCCATCTGCATTATTACTATTTCTTACAGGCATATTTTGTGTTGTAGAATTAAAATAATAAAATCCTGATTTATTAATATTAGCGGGATTTACAATTGCTTCTCCACTAATCGAACCATCTAACTTATCACTAACTAATTCTTTAATTTTTTGTTCAGTATTTTGTTTGCTATTTTGTAATGAAGTTGCAAAATCAGACACTTGTTCAGTCAATTGGTTTATTTGGTTATTTAGTTCAAATTTGGTTACCAACTCTTTACTTTCCATTGATGATTTTAATGCTTTAATTTGAACATCAAGCATGTTTGCAGTTTCTAATTGGCTTTGAATCTTAGTCTTAGTATTCTCAGAAGTGCTGTTAAGTTCTCTTAATCCTGATTCAACTGTAGTTCTTAAACGTTCTAATTCTTTTTGATATTCAGTAAAATAGCTTTCAGAATTTATACCAAATTCCACTTTATTCTTTAGAACTTTTACATCTACCTCGATAGTAGAATCAGTTTGTTCTCCTCTTTTTAATTTGAAAAATGCTTGTTGATAATCACCCTCAGCAGTACTTGCTTGTTGTGGAAAAATATATCTAAACACTCCATTTTTTGGATCTACTACTGTCCCACCAGTAGTATCAATAATATGTTCTCCATCAGGTTTTATACCTTCGAAAATGGGTTCTAAATCAGTAATATTATATGGCGTCCCGTTGGATGTTACTGAAATAGTAATCGCTTTTAAACCGCCATCCCCTACACGACTAACAATATATTGTTGCTTTTCTTGCTGAGTACCTAATTTTGTAATATCAAAAGTTAATTCTTGATTGGCCATTTACTACACCTTCCTTAACCGTAAAAATAATAATAGTTTTTTAATAATTCGTACATAATCACTTCATGAATTAATTCATTTGGATGTAATCCATCTATCATGCATTTGGATCTAAATGCAGGATTATAAGGATCAATAATATTTGTATGATATGCATCAAATACTGGCACACCTAATTCTGTACAGGCTAACACTTGTGCATTGACATAATCTTCTAAAGTTAAATCTAGCGAATTTTTATCAGTATCTTTACGTCTAATCTGATTTCCATTAACAGGTAATTGTCTTGTAGCGGTCATACAAACTATTTTTACACCTTTATTTTGTAGTCTTATTAATTTTATAGTTTGATAAAAAGCGCCATAGAAAGTATTTATATCAGTTTTATCTGTTCCGATTTCAATACCATTACCATAAAGCCAATCATCATCTGTACCTTGAACAATAACTAAATCCGCATTTTGAATTTGGTTTGCTTGCTTATAAATATTATTATTACTTGTTGTTGAAAAAGTTGCGCCACCTACAGCAAAATTATTTGTTCTAACATTTAACTTTTCAGATAAGAATTGTCCGTAATTTTTTTTAGCTCGACTACCACGTGCTACAGAGTCCCCTATACAATATATATTTCTAATTTTTTTGATACTATCTGACAGGACAGAGTAGTCGTAAACTAGAGTTCCATTAGTTGTTACTTTAAGATTGCTTAATCTATCTTTATTTTTGATATTATTTATATCGCTGTTAATACGTTCAGAAAGTGTTTTATGTACATTACCAGACATATCAATTTTACTTTTTAAAAATTCTTCTGTTATTTCAAGTGGTGACACCTCAGGCATAATTATTGCTCTAATTTCTTTTATTAGTTGATCATAGCGATTATCAAATTCAGAGTTCACCTGTTTAACTATAGTGTTATCACCTTTAGGAATGAACTTAGCAAGTTCTTTGAAATTTTCTTCAACATCTTTTTTGAAGTCTCTAAATACTGGTGACAAATTAGTTTTCATATAAAATCATTCCTTAATATTCTAGTATTTCGTGTAATCGAATTTTATTAGCGTTATTTTTAAAATTATCATCTGTCCCTCTAATTTGTTGATCATTAACAATTACAACTTTCGTACATATTTGCCCAGATAAGTTTATAGGTATGACTTCGGTCACTTTTACATTTCTATGCAGTTGAACATGTAACTTAGGTAAGTATTGGTAATGATATAAATCATCAGTTTCATCTAAACGCCAAACTAAAATAATTCCATTATTACAAGATGAAATGCTTTTATTTAAATTTACCGTTTGTTGATTACTTGGCCATAAATTTATATCCTGTTTAATTAAAGTACTATTTAATGGAACGTTATTTATCCTAGCTGAGTATTCATTTGAGTTTGTTTTTAATCTATCTAAACGTTTTTTGTCCTCTGCTGACATTAAACCTGCTTTTTCTGGGGTAGCAACGGTTAAACTCTCTTGAGAAAAACTATTAATTTTATTTTTTTGATCAGGTGTTAATAGTAAACTTTTATCAAGTCCGTCTACGACATCAATATGAGTTCTAGCATATACTTCTTCCCCATCATAAGTTAATGTTCTAGCTTTAGTTATTTGAGTCAAAGTTATTCACTTCCTTATAAAAAACAGACCCTAAATTACTAGAGCCTGCTGAATTAATATTATTTAGTTTTTCTTTATCTTCAATCGACATTAAACCATTATTGTTTAGTGAAGCTAATGGAATAAGATTCATATTTAATCCATTACCGTCAATCAGAGTATTGTATGTTACTCCATAATCAGAACTTATTTGTATCCCCTGAGACTTTGTAAAAGCTACAATCAAGTTTTGATTAATACTTTTTAACCCTGAACTATCAAAATTTAGAGATTGGGACATACCTATAAGTTTAGAAGCCTCTAAAGCTAAATTCTTTATTTTATCTTTATCAGAATAATCGTCATCACGCTTTTTAGTTAAGCTTTTCACATAATTTACGCTGCTATTGACTAATGCTAAATATCTGTCCTTTTTCTTAAAATCTCCCAAAGTTGCATCTTGTTTTACTATTTGGTTATTAATATCTCTAATAGTTTTGACTTCTATAATTCTTATTTCATCAAAAACATTAATAGTATCGTCTTTAACAGGTACTAAATCTCCTACTTTAGCAATTGCATTCTGAAATTTCTCTTTTAAAGTAATAAAGTCTAGCGTCAAAGATTGTTTTAATGAGTTAGTTACAACTTCAATTAATTTAGATCTCATCAGTTTTTCATTAGTAATTTTACCGTCTTTAATCGGTGGCGCTTCGTAAATTCCTATTGAATCGGCTAAAGGATGTCTATATTCCATTTGCAATTGAGCGTTTTGAAACTTATCATTTTGACTATAATTTCCAAAACCTGATGCGCAGGTATAGTATGCATTTGAGTCTTCTTCTAATTTAAAGTTCAATGCATTAGTACCGTTTTTAATATAATAATTAGCTATATTTTCAACATATTTAGTCAAATGGAATTTATTAGTATTAGAGTCAAAACTAAATTCTAATCCGTATCGTTCTAAACCCTTTTTAAAATTTTCTAACCTAGTCGTTCCATCACCAGCATTTTCCCACTTTAAAGATCCAACTTTGGATTCTAATTCATATCTATATCCACTATCTTCGAAAATTAAATCAAAGTATTCTTTAGCAGTATAATGTCCAGTGATATTTTGATAAATAATACGTGCTTTTAAGTCATCAATTTGCTTTTCTTTTGCTATTACTGAAACTTTAGCGAGATTAGAATTAGACTCTCTTCTAACGATGGTAACTACATACTTTTTATTGTCATCAATACCATCTACATTAGTGATAATCCATTTTCTTGTGATAGCGTTGACTATTTCTCTATTATAATTATACTCACTAAACTCAAATTTCAGTTCACTTTCACCACTAATTTTTTCAACCACTTCTGTTTTTACAGGTAGAAAAAATGCATTGTTATCGTGGTTTATTAATTTAATCAATTAATCACCTACTTTTTATAAAAACGTAAATCAAACATTACCTTTTTAACGTTTTGATTGAATGTAAAGTTATTAAATCCTGGCGAAAATTTAGGCATTTCGATATTAGATTTACGATTGATAATGACACCATTTTTCTTGATATTTAAATTGTCATATACAAGAACGTCACCAGGTAAAAGTAGTGTATTTTTTACTGTCATTACTTTGCTATCTGATAAATTCCATGTAAATTTATCTGTCTCTTTACCAACTACAATTGTTACTTTTTTATACATATTAAATTGATTGTTAGCCACTGTACCATGATAAAAAACCTTACCTTTACTAATATTTTCAAATATATAAGTTTGTTTTGATTTCTCGTCGAAATCTATATCCATATCAGAAGACCAATTTCCATCAATTGAACTATAGTGCAATTGAAGACTTGTATTAATAGATTCTGCAAATGGTAATTCAGTTGTTTCAAATTCTAATTCAACATTACATTTATTATTCGTTTGATTAGGGATTAATGTATTACTTAACTTAACTAAAAAATGATAACCATTAACATATACATTATCATTGTCATTAAAAATACAATTACCATTTTTGTCTACTTCTTGATACTCATCTTCAATTGTATCTTTAAATTTATATGACGATTTATTATATTTTCTTAACTCTCTTAAATAAAAAGGTTCATTATCTTGAATAAGTTGAAACAGAAAATCTCTCTGCAAAGAATAATCAAGATTATTTTCGGCAATAAAAAAGACAGGTACTAGAATCTTACGTTTATGATAAACACTACTTGTTAATTGTCTACCATGACATCCTTCAAATTCTTGATACTTGTCTGTTGTTTCGATGCCTTGAACTTTTATATCGGCGACCTGAATATTATAATCAGATAATCTAAAAGTTGTCCCATCTTTTTTTGTAATCTCAATATCCAATTAATCACCTTCCTAAAATTCAAATATCATGTTTCTTGTTGCGTTAACATCATTAACTATGCTAGTTAATGCTTCATTGTCTACATTCATCTCTATTCTAACTGTTTTCATATTAGGTGCACTTTCTATGGTATGTGTATGTTGTACCATTGAAGTAATTTCACCATTAATACCACTTAAGTTACCTGTAATACTATTGATACTAGGGTAGTTTAACTCTGGATTAAACGCATTTGTTAATTTACTTGCAACACTAGTCACAGAGTCGATAACTGAACTACTTTCATTATCAACACCTTTTATAAAGCCGAGCATAGTATAACGACCGAAGGATTTAAAAACTCTCGAAGGCGATTTGATTCTCAAGAAACTCTTAGCAGCATTAACTGCTCCTCCTATAACATCTTTTACTTTATTAATTAGGTTACTGGCCATAGATTTCACACCGTCAATTAATCCCATTATTAAATCTCTTCCTGCGCTTTTGAAGTGATTAACAAAATTTTTAATTGCTTCAAGAGCATTAGAGATTTTTTCTTTAATGACATTGTAAATTTTAGTCATTTTCTCTCTAACTGAAGAGACAATCTCTTGAAATTTTGATGATATAGCTGACCATATTTGTTGAGCAATTGACTTAACAATATTATAAGCACTTGTAATTTTGCTAAATATAACTTCTTTAAGGTAGTTCCATAAGGTACTAGCAATACTAACAATGCCTTGCCATATACTACTTAAAATACTCATGAGACCATTCCATAAGCTAGATGCAATCGAAGCAATCGCATTCCAAATAGTTAAACCTATACTTTTAATGGTTTCCCAAGCACCTGACCAATTACCAGTAATTAACTGCATTGTTAAAGTGATAATACTTAATACAAGAGATATAGCGGTTTGAATTATAGTAGTAATAATAGACCATACTGTTTGAATAACAGTGACGACTATATTCCAATTTGTTTGTATAATAGTAACGATAATATTAATGATTGTCATTATGTAAGTCGAAATACCGTTCCATATTGTCATAATTGTATCCATAATAAGTTGGTTATTTTGTTGCCACCACGTCACCATACTTCCCCATATTCCTTTTACAAAAGAAACTACCGCATCTATGGCTGATAATATTGCATTATAAATTATATTCCAAACCTCAATAACTTTATTTCTAAAAGTTTCATTAGTTTTCCATAAATAAATTATAATTCCTACAAAAGCTACCACTGCTGCAATAATTAGTCCAATTGGAGAAACTAAAAATGTAAGTGCTGAACCTAAAATAGGTAATAATCTTGATATCATTCCTATAGGCCCCATTAATAAACTAAATGCTGCCTTTAAAATATTTATTGGACCCTGTAAAAGGGTAAAACCTCTACTTAATAAGAGTAATGCTGTTTTCAAAAAACCAAATCTTGATATTAGAGGAGCTATAAAAGTTATAAAACTAACTAATGCAGGAACAATAGACATTAAACTGCCACCAAACATAACTAAAACACCTATTATTTGGGCTACTACTGGATGCGCCTCAAATAATTTAGCTACAAAACTAGCAACTGAACTTAATACACTTAAAACTACAGAGCCTATTGGAGCCATTGCAGTAATAAAGTTAATAAATGCTAATGCTACATTTCCTACTAAAGAAGCTAACTTAGGACCATTTTCGTTTATATAATCCATAAATTTTTTAAAGCCTTCAGATTGCGCTAAATTATTAGACCAAGTATTAAATTGACTAGCTAAGGTTGAAATTGTATCTAAAAGTGAAGTTGAATTAGATCCAAAAGCTTTAAATATATTTATTATCCCTGTAAAAACATCTAAAAAGATTTGCCCGATAATCGGTAAATTTGTTTTAACAAAGTTAATAAAGTTTTTAATACCCTCAGAAGTAGATACCTGAGTTGACCATATTTGAAATTTTTCGGCCAATGTGTCCAAACTTTTTGCAACATATGTAAACAGTGGACTAAATTGAGTAAGAATATTAACTAACCCATCTCCAAACTTACCAGCCGCACTCAGAATGCTATCAAAAACTGCAACTCCATCAGTATTCAAAGCTTTAAATGCATTTTTGGCAGTATACGAAACACTAATCCATGATTGAAATTTTTGCATGGCACTTTCTACTGACTGACTTACTCCACTAATAAATGGTTTAAGTTGACTTATCGCACTTGTAGCTCCTTTTATTCCGTTCGACATAGCATTAAATATTGCATTGGCATTTATCTTTATGATACCTTCCCATGTATTCTTTAATTCGTCTAAACTATTCATATAGGAATTAGTTGAAGCAGATGTCTCAATCAATCCTTTATCAAGCATATTCAAAGCAGTTTTCGCCATTAATCCAAAAGCTATAGCTCCTGTACCAGCTACTCCAAATGCTCCAACTAAACCTAGAGCGCCGCCTCCAATAATAGCTATAGAATTACCAACTAATGCAATTAAAGGTATTATACTTGCTACAATAGGAATTAAAGCTGAAAACGAAGTGATTAATATACCCTTAACTACACTCCCGCCTATAGTCCCAAAAGTCCTAATAGAACTAGCAATTCTATCCATACGTTTATTAAATAATTCTACTCTTGAATTTACTATATCTAAAGATTTACTGAAAATGTTGGTGTCACTTTTTGTCTCAGTCTTAATTTTGATTTTATTAGGAATACTTTTAAGCACTTTTTTAAATATTGAAACTTTGGCAATACTTGCAGCAGTTTCAACTTCGACTCTAGTTTTAGCCTCTCTCCCATTTAAATTTTTAAGTGCTTGATTAGCATTTAAAACTTTTGTTAAAAAGAGTTTATCAGATAAGTCAATAATTGTATTAATTCGTTCATTACCCAATGCATTTGTTAAAGTTTTATACTGCTCTAGTTTATTAATTGCCTCTTTAGTTTTAGCTATAACTTCTGTATCAACTTTACGATCATCAATTTGATTTAAATTAAAGTTAAATTTATTAATTTTTGAATTCGCTTCAATATTTTCAAGAGCTATTGTAGGTTTTACTATTTTATTCTCAAGATTATTAAAAGACTGTGTAAAATTCGTTAATTTGGACTTTGCTAAATTATCTTTTAAATCTAGAATCGAAACAATTTTTTTACTATCTATCACATTATAAATATTTTCTAATTGACTTACTTTAGTTAGTGCATTTTGTATATTACTATCAATTCTTACAACATGTTTACCTTTTTCAAATCTTTTTACAGCTTGCTCTGCTTTACTTAATTTAAACTTTAAAAGCTTATCATTTACTTTTAAGTGAATATCATCTATTTTTGACACTATTTTATCGAATTTTTCTATTTTTTTAATCGCTGCTTCTATCTCAGACTTAAATTTCAAGGTGTTAGCTTTAAGTGTAGTACTTACAGTGTAGCCTGTGCTTTCACTCATATTCCCCACCTCCTAACTATTAGCATTTTTGTTAATCTCAGCTATAACTTCAAATAGAGCAGTTTGCTCTGGTGTGACTTCTTCTTTCTCGTTATTAAATATAATACGTTTACCTTCTAATAATCTTTTATAATTATATTCATAATCCAATATGTCATTCACTGTTTTAAATACATAAGCTTCTTTAGGTTTCTTTTCTGTTCCTACATTTTTAGTTGCTGATGCATCTCTAATTGCAAACGCCAGTTTATATAGATCATGTTCTTTTCTTAAAATATCGAAACTTAACGCATACATACGATAATTAAATTCTGTTAATGTCATAGCATTTATTTCACTTAAAGTCATAATTCCTAAATCACTCATACAAGTTATAACTATACGATCATACGTCATCTTTTCATTAGATTTACTAACTATTTCGCTTTGACTAGGTCTTGGGTTAATGGTTTGTTTCCCAATTCTTCAATTAGCACTTTACCAAATGTTTTGAATGATCCATATTCTTCAATAATTTCATTCAATACTGACTCAAGCTCATCTTCATTTTTCGGTCTTCCTTTTTGTCCTTTAGTACAAGCTTTAATAATCTTAGCAATCGCTAAAACATTACCAGTTTGTAGTTTAGGTAATAAAGTTTCAAGTCCTTCACCTAGGTTAATGTCTCGAACTTCATATCCTAATTCTTTATCAATTGCATTTAATTCGCCTAATCCAAATTTCAATTCTAATTCATTTTTGCCACTTTTAATTTTTACCATAATAAAACACCTTCCTATATTAAAAAGAGCAGGCACATTGCCTGCTCAATATTTTATATTAGTATTAAAGAGAATCTGATGTTCTAGATACTTGGGAACCCGTTGAGACTGCGCCAGTAGTTGTTTCAGAACTTGAAACAGGTTGCGGAATGGCTTTAGTTGCTAAGCCATCATCTGCAAAGTCATCTTTAGTTGTATTATGGAATCTATAACCAACTTTAGCTAATTTCTCTTTGACTTCAGTAGGAATAGTAGCATATCCACGTTGATATTTATCGTGTACTGCAAATTCGACTTCGTATTCTTCCACAGATCCTGTCTCACCTTTGCGTTTGAATTTTTTGAAGCGTCCTTGATGATACTTAGCTTTAAATTTGCCTTTATCAGCTTTTTCTCCCTCAATTTGACTTTCAACTTCCCATACTTCATATGCAATCTTGTCTCTAACTGCATCTTCAAACTCATCACATAATGGATCATCATAATTAGCTTTAGCTGTAGCAGATAATGTGTTCTCTAATGAACCATCGCTTGTATAACTTCCGTCCATTGTTTCTTCAATGTCAAAGTCATTTTCTAATTCATTCTCAAATTCAGTCATAAACATCATTTTAGTAGCGTCTGTTTTTTCGCCACATTTTCTGAATAAATAAAGTCTATCTTGACTCTGTTTATACATAACATAACCTCCTATAATATTTCATATTCAACATTAATTATTGAATGTAACAAAGCTTTATCAGTTGAATAATCATCTATTGTATTAATCGTCATTTCATTATATCTAACTTGATAATCTTCTATTTCAATTGATTTTGATAATGTATTCTCTACATACTTAATGCATTGATCGTGTCTACCTAAATTATTGCCTTCACTCCATATATCAATTGTTCCTCTTACAACACCATGAAAACTATTAAATGTATAAGCAGATTTAGTAATTTTAAATTTTTTTATAACAAAAAAAGGATAAGGTATATCATTAGCTATATCTTTAACATCTATAACTTCAATACCTAATCCTTGTAATAAAGAGAAAATCTTATCAAAAAGTAATTGTGTTGGTGTATATTCAGCTGTCATAATTTACTCCTATCCATTTATTAATCTTTCTAAATCTTCGTTTACTTGTTTTTTTAATGATAAATAAGTCGGAAAGATAAAAGGCTCTTTATTCATATATCGTGTGCCATATTCCAAATATCCACTATAGTGTGCATTCGAAATTACTTCATAGTGCATAGGCGCAATTTTTTTTGCTTTAATCATTCTAGCTAAATTACCAGTCCAATAACCTTTAATAAATGCTTGTTGAGCATTTTTAATAGCTAATTCTACACCTTCATTAGTATTATTCTTTAATATAAAGTCAACGTCTTCATCGATATCATCATGCATCACTTTTAACTTAGTCAATAAATTATTAACGCCTTCTACTTTCATTGTTATACTACCTCTTTTACATATAACGAAGTAGAGTGTTGATAAGTTTTAGTTTTAATAACTTTATATTCTTTGCCGTACATTGATGCATGGGTTGGCTCATAGTCTAAAACTTTAGGTAATCTAATCACATTGATATCTTTAGTAACTTCACCGAATTCAATTCTTACTTTTTCTGCTGTTAAAGTATTACGGTTGCATGGTAAAGTTTCTAACTCATTTTTTTCTGTTTCCTTACGTTTAGTAATTGGATTATAACGGGACTCAAAATAATAGTATAAAGTAACTCTTTCTTTGTAACTCATTAGTAAAAGTTCACGTAACCTTTCTTTTCATCCTTATAATATAAATTATCTAGTATTTTATTATATTCTTCAAAATCCCCTTTTTCATAACTACTTGAACGCCCATCTTGAGTTTCTGAGGTCATACCTTCTGCACCTATACGGTTGTAACGTTTAGTAGCAACCTCAACAATAATAAATTCTATTTCTTCAGGAACATTATCCTCAATAGTCGGAAGCATAGCTAATAGTTCTTTTTTTACATTATCAATAATGACTTTTAATTGATCATCTTGTTTATCATCAGTTATAAGGATACGTTTTTTAACATTCTCTAAAAAGTTCAATTTCTATAACCCCAATCTTTAGGAACAACTTCTACAGTTCGTTTATGTACCTCTTCAGGTTTCTCATTAGCAAAAATGGTAATTTCTGCAGTTCCTTCTTTCAAAGCGTGAATTGTACCATTTTCATCTATAGATGCTATTTCAGGGTTTGAAGAAATATAAGTGACTTTTTGATTTGTAGCAAAAGAAGGGGCTACTTTTGCTCTAATTTTACCCTCCTCATCTATACGTACATATATTATACTTTTACTATTATGAACACTTAAATATTTAACAGGTACATATTGAGTCATAATTTCAGGTATATTAATCCTTTCAGACTCAACACCATCTATTTCCCATACAATCTGAAATGTTCCTTCTGGATAATTAGTATCTGGTTCTAGGTTTTCAAGTAGAATAAGAGTATCGTCATAGGTATTATCAGAATATTTAATATTTCCTTCCTTTTTAGCTACAACTTTATCCCCTTTATAAATTTTAATAAATCTTGGTTCCAACAAAAACACCCCTTTATAGTTACTTATATACTAAAAATGCTCCATCGTAATATGGGAACATTCTAACTAATTGGGGTTTATCTGGGTAATTGATCGTCAGCTTTAATTTTCACCTTAACTACTGCATCAATATTCTCTGGGAATATTTTCAATCCAGTCATTAGCACTGTCTCAGAAGTTAATCGATTAGATCGAATGTCATGTAATACACCTACAAAACCAGTTTCGTCTGTAGCAAAGTTAAATGCACGTCCTAGTTCTCCATTAGGATTTGCAAAAGCAACATTTAAGTTTTCAGAGGCTGTCATCCAAACATCACCTTGTGGTACTTCAGCTAGTTCGATAACTTTCACACCTACATAGTTAGTTAATAATCCCATTCCAAATAGTGATCCATTTGAAACAATTAATCCATTGGCAATATGTTCAGCTGTATCATCAGGGTTAACGAAAGCAATAGGTGTAATATCGCTTTCAATAACCGTTGATAGTTTTGCACGACCTTTAGCTAAAGCACCTTGTAAATTTTTAGATTTTAAAGCTCGTTTTCCACTATCTAATTCTGTACCTGCTGAAGCTTTTAATACTTCTGAAAAATCAGTTCTAATTTTCTTTTGTGCGTGTCTTAATAATTCATAATCTGTTTTATTAACTGCTAAATCAAAGCCATGAGCTTGAATAGATTCAGCAGGAGTAGCTTTACGATATTTATCAAATACCAATTCAATAGTTTGCACTAATTCTCTTTTAACTTTAGTTAAAGGAATTTCATCGCCTTCAGCTACATGATAATCAGATTCTTCAACACTATATTTATAGATTTTAATATTAGATCCTACATTCATAGGTAGTTTATTAGTTACTCCTAATATTTCTAATAATTTATTGATATTATTGCCAAACTTACTTGCAAAATCGATAGACTTTGCTTGGCTCAAGCTTTCAGTATTTGTTAAATTATACTCCACTGTCATAATGTAACCTCCTATTTGTTAAATAAATTAAGATTTTGCGCAATTGCATTTTGTCTTTGTGTATCATCTTTAATTGCTAAAATGTCATCTTTTGTCATCCTATTTGATTGAGTGCTTACTGGTGAGTCTTGTCTTAATGCTTTTTCAACATTTGATTTAACCATTTGATTTACAAGACTAGTAAATGATTCAACATTTTTTTTAGTTTTTTCAGCATCAGAATTGACTAATATATTAACAATTTGATCATCAAAATTTTGCACACCAAATTCATTAAGCATTGTACGCGTTTCATTCTTCATTTGAGATAAAGCTTTTTCTGCTTTTAGTTCTTCATTTTCTTTTAACAGCTTTTCCAACTCATATTGATTCTTTTGGTCTTTATTCATCTTGGCTAGTTTTTCAGCTTCCTGAATTGCATCTTTCATACGTTCATCAGATTTCCTTTTTTCTCTAGCTAAACGATCCTTAATCATTTGAGATACTTCTTCTTGGGAGAATGTTTTCTCCTTTTGTTGGGCTTGTTCATTAGGTGTTTCTAAATTCTCATTGCTTTTTGTTTCTTCAGTAATATTACTTTGGTTGTTTTCCATGAGATATACCTCCGTTTATAGTCTGTCGACTGCGTATTCCATACTTGCTTTTATAACGTCATCAGCACGTTTTGGACATAAAAAATAACCTTCCGTAGAAGGTTAAAAAAGTGTATAAAAATAGCACCACTTTCTCTTTATCTATGCAGAAAGGATGCTACTAAGATATTAATTTTATACTTTTTATTTCCGATTCATCAATTGAATATATTCCTAAATCTGTCTCTAAATCCATATTATAATTTCCCGTATCAGTTTCTAACGGATTTTCATAGTCGGTAACTTTACCTATTAAAACTTTTTGATTTGTTAAAACAACCATTATCTTATGCCCATAAACATCTCTTATATGCAATATTATCACCTACTTTTTAATATAAGGTATAACATGTGTACCAGTTTTTGAATAATGTACTTTTCCTTTACTTGTCTCAATATATTTGTTATTGATAAAAGATTTTCCAATTGGTAACTTAAAATCAATAATTTCCTTACGATTAAACTTCCCATTCAGTAATAGTAATTCCCCAGTAGTGGCTTTGACTTTAACTAATTTATTTAGTTCCTCATTAGAAATAATTGTAAAACTTGGTAATTTATCTCCATTTATTTTAGCCATTTCAACACTTTGCTTAAATAACTCATGTTCTTTATTATGTCTATTTTGTTTTTCAGGATTTATATCTAATTTTATTTTACCACTACGTATCATATCAAGCATTTCTTTTTTTGCTTTTTCTTGTATTTTTTCTTTTTCTGATTCTTTATTCTCTGTTTGATACTTTCCTTTACGCTCATTAAAGAATTTATCTCGCCAGTTGCCCACATGTGGCACTGTAGTACTTCTGCACCAAGGGTGCATAGGGGGCGCATTTATGCCAGGTATCATGTCTTTAACTTTAAATATTTTACCGTTTAAAGAGTGACATATTTTAGATGTTTTTTTATCAATTTTAGCCACGTATTTATATTCGCCATCTTCACCTAATTCTTTAAGATAAGTTAACTTCTGTGATTCAGCCTGCACACGTGCTGATTCAGTAACTAACAATCTACTTGCATTATAAGTAGTAGTGTTAATTTGTTTCTTAAAATCCTTTATATACTCATTAGGATGTCTCCCTCTAAGTAATACATTACTCGTTGTTTTTTCTACTTCCTTTTGAACTACAGCCATATCTTGCCATAATCTTGTAGACCAGTTCACACCTTTGAAGTTACTGTTAACAACCGCTTTTACTTTAGTTTCATCAATTTTCACATGTTCACCAAGTATATGTGCTTGTCTTTTAACTTCTCTATCAACTGCATCAACTAACTTTTTTTCTATTTCATCTTGAATATCTAAAGTGGAGTCTTTGACTATCAAATCTAATTGCTGCTTTAATAGCTTTTCTCTAGATACCTTCATAGACAAGTTATAAAGCTTAAGTGCGTTGTTTGCCTCATCGCTAAAATCTTTACGTTTCACATATTTCTTAGCTTTATTTCGAAACGCATATACATCGAAGTCATCAGCTTTTTTCATGACCTCTTGAATTGTTAAACCAGTATCTGTTGCATATTTCGCATAAAAAGCTAGTAATTCTTTAGCTATTTCAGCATACATTTGTAAAATAATTCGTTCTACTTCTATTACTGCTTGTGCATCCGCTAATGATTCAGCGTTTATGACATTCTGGGCGCGTTCTAGCCAATAATCATAACTATTGGGCATAATTATCAATCATTTCTTTATCGTCGCTAAAATGGCCGTTAAAATGCGAATTATCAGCTTGTTCTCTAGTTTTTCTCTGCTCATCTTCCATTTTTTTAATTTCTTCATTAGGATTATCAATAATAGGCAGTATTTTTAATCTAGTTTGTTCAGAAACGCCACCATTTAACGCATTAAAGGCTTCAATAGATTCTAATAATGACTTAGGTAAGTTGGGAGTAAATGTGATATCAATCTTTGAATAATCATGTGAATAAACACCTGTTAAATTAATATTTTTCAGAAGTAACTTGTACCGCTTCATTAATCCTTTTTTAAATAAGCGTTCTTTAATTGCTCTAACTTGTTCTAAACCAAAAAGTTTATACTTCATTGATTCTCCAGATTGAACGCCACTAAAGTTATCATCATTCAAATCAGGCGTATTAGTAAATTTATGAATATCTTTTTGAAGTCTAGTTTTATATGCTTCTGCACCATTAACATCATATTGCTTATAAATATATTTAACTTCAGCACTTCCATCATTACCATTAGCATTAATACCTGGCTTCACATGAACCATATTTGCTTGTCTGAATTTCTTAGCTTCCTCACCATCAATTTCTATATTTCCGACAATTGCTAACATAGCATCATTTAAATCAGTCATGTAATTAGCAGTATCTGATTGAGCGCTATCATATAAATCTATAAGTGATAATACATTTTCAAAGTCTCCTTGTTTAAATTGATCATTAGTATATTCAATTATTGGAACATCTTTAAAATAGTGAGGCAGTTCATCTATTGAACTAATTGTTCCACCTTTAATAGTTACATAATATATTTTTTCGTTCGTATAAATCTCAATATTTTGAAGTGTTTCACCGTCAACAGCCTTAGTATCATAGTATCTAATACCAGCTATAATATTTTTATCAATGCTCTTATCATAAATAATAAAAGTACTCTTAGGGTCTAAAACCTTGAATGTATCTTTACCTTCTTGATTACGGTACACAATCTCATATGCTCGGCCATAAATAGAAAGATTAAGTGCTAAATCACTATTAATAGCATCAGCATCGTTATTATTATTTAGCTGTATAATAATTTCATTTGTCTTTTTATCTTTATGTGTAATAGTTATAGGATTACCAGTTAAATAACCCACTATAAACCTTGTTACATATTTCGCATAATTATGGACTGCCCTATGATCGGCTTTATCTGTTAAATCTTCAATTCTTCTGTTACTCGATAATATATCTGTATTTCTATTTAGATAATAAGCTTCTAACATATTTAAACGTGGCACTTGTTCTTGCTTATGTTTATTAATAAGGCTCAGTAAAACTTCATCTTTTAATAGGTTTGAAACATCATTAATTATAAAATCATCATTAGCCACTGAAGAAAACTTAGTAATGTTATTCTCTTGGGTGTATATTGTCATTGTTGTTCACTTCCTTAGAACATTAATCTCGTTCTCTTTAACTTATATACATTGGTATTATCTTCATTATTTTTAAATATTAATTTACTAACTGCATATCTAATTGCATCTATACAATGATTATAGGTATCTACAGGTTTATTCATATACTCACCTGTTTTCTTATCTTTTGTCCAAGTATAGTTATCAAACTCTTCAATTGTTTTAAAACATCTCTCATCAATTATAATTTCAAACTGACTCATAAATTGAATTCCAATTAAAATACTGTCTTTGCCTTTAGAAGTTGGTATGATTCGTTCAACTCCTTTAACTCTTATTTCTGCTATACTTTTTCGTTCAGCACAGTCAGCGACTATAACTTCTTTTGAAAAACCCAGATTGATAATTACTTCTGCTATCTCATTGTTAAGCATTTCTTTTTTAACAAATTCAGAAATAATATAAAGCTTCTTATTTTCTAAATCTACTTTTACATGTACAAATGCACTTGGGTCATTTATGTATCCAAAGTCTAAGCCGAAATAAGAAGGCAAATGACTAATTTCGTTTATGTTAATCACTCTTTTTTCGTATTTAGGAAAAATTAATTTATCTAGTGTAGCAAACTCACCGAGAGCATAAATCTTATAATAGGCGGGGTTTCTATTGGCCAACTGTTCTAAGTTGCTTTTTGTCATTTCATCTAAAAACTTATTATCTTTATAACTAGACTGTCTTATTAGTACATCTTGAAGCGGTTGACTGGATTCGAAAAATGCTTTATAAACCCAATTTAATTTTGAAACTGGGTTAAACATTAGAAATATTTGTCTTTGTACATGTTTCTTTTCTCTTAGTCGTAATGTAAGTTGTGTATAATCATCCAGGGTAAATTCTGACGCTTCTTCCATAACCACATCAGATATTGCTTTAATTGATTTTATTTTTTCAGGATTATCTAACCCTTTAAATAAAAAAATAGCGCCATTAGGTAGCACTACTTTATTATCAGTCTTATTCCATTTACACAAATCCCAAATCTTAAAATCAATCAAGCAACTTCTTACATCTTCAAACAGGCTATCTGTAATAGTTGCTTGAACTTTACGTAACCATAATACCTTTCTAGGATGTTTCCATTTTTTCAAAGATTTTATAATAACCTTTTGTACGACACCATGTGATTTACCACTTGAACCACCACCATAATGTACCTCAGTAAAATTAGAATAATCTTCTAAAATTTCAAAGATATTCTTATTAAATACTTTATTGGGATATTTAAAATTAAGTCTAATCGTCGTCATTATATTCACCGATATTGATTTCAATATTTTTCTGGGTGATTTCTTGTTCCACTTTATCTCTGTATTTATGAGGTAATCTATTTTTCAGTGCAAATATGAGTGATGTAGGATTAGGATGTTCATATTTTTTAATTTTTACTATATTACCTTTATTTGTCACAGTTTCTTCTTCGTAATAATAGCCAACTGCTCTTTTATGTAAGGCATTCTCTAACTCATAGTCAGAAACTTCTTTGCCCTTTTTTATGGCGTCTAAAAAGTCTGGTATATTCTTTTTCCATTTAATTAATGTGTGTTTTGATACACCTAAATTCTTAGCAATTTGTTCATCAGTTAGTCCATCACGTTTCCATCCTTCAACTAATCCTAACTTACTTTCGATATCTAATTTTTCATACAAACCTTTTCTAGCCATTCCATTTACCACCAACTCTCACGCTAATAGCTTTTTAATTTTTTCGCATTAAAAAAACGCCAATTAAGGCGCATATAAATTAATTTATTTTTAATTCTACTACTTTATCTAATGTAAAATTTTTTAATTCTACTTTACTAATCTGTTCAGCATTAAGTTTATCACCATCAGTTAATAGTAATACCTTTTTTTCTCTCTTATAATTCTCTAATTTTCGTTGTATTTCATCTTTGATTTCTTCGTCAAAAAATTTTTTTATATTTAAGTAATCTTTGATTCCATTTATTTTACCTAAATAATTTCCGTATGCATCGTAAAACTTAGCTACCAAAATAATCCCTCCTTTTTTAAAATTATTTTTATTATACAATATTTACATACATTAACAACTATAATTTAAAACCTACCTGAGTTTTCTCTCAGATAGGTTTTGGGAGGAGAACATATAATGTCAAAAATCTTAGGACACCTGGGAGAATTTTACTTCTCCTATATATGTATCAAGATTAAGACAAAAATTCATAATAAAAATAAATTCTCTTTCAATTCATTATCAATTTTCTTTTGCGCTCTTTTTAAAAAGTTCTGAACTGTACCAATCTTTATATTTAATAAATCAGCACATTCTCTATAAGATAAATGTTCACACCTAATCATGATAAAACATTCCAACTCTTTAGTCGTAAGTTTCATTAGAGCATAACTTATTTGATTATCCATATCATCAATAACATCATGATATTCCATATTAGATATTTTTTTATACATAGATTCATCACAAGCTTTTTCTAAAACTTGTTGATCTACTAAATAACATTGAGATTTATCAATAGCATTGTAGTTTCCAGGTTCATGTCCAGTATTCAACCATTCAATAGTGTAATCAATATCTTTTAACATATCTTTATAAACAGATAAATCATCTATTTCATCTGTATTAATTTGTTCAAGTTCTTCGATTTTGTTAAGTACGTTTAACCTGGTCTTTCTATACTCTATTAATAAATCTCTCATGTTGTAGTTCTCTCCTGAAGTTTTATTTCTTAAATTGATTTATTGTCTTCAAACTGTTTCCTAACTTTAATTTTCAAATCAATAATTTCAATTAGTATAACGAATATTAAAATTGGTAATACTAGATTCAATTGCTCAAAGAAAATTGAAAATGTAAATATAAAAGTTATTCCGAAACTTAAAATAATACCTAATATTAGTCTTAAATAATAAATAGTAACTATAGACATTAAGTAAAATATATTAATACATATAGCTAAACTAATTAATGTGATTATTGTTGTCATTTATAAGCACCTTCTTCACTTGTTTATAAATACCCTTGATACCTTAAACGTAACCTTTGTTTATATCTGCAATTCCATCTTGCCTAGCATGGTTAAGTTTCATTTTCTTTTTGTATGCATCGATGAGTTGGTCAATAGAGTAAATGTTGTATGCTATATCGAACGCCACAACAATAGTGAAATAGTCAGGATAAAATTCGTTATATACCAAATCAGGTAAACCTAAAATTGCATCTTTAGCAAATTCTTTATTATTAAAATCAAACATTTCTTTAAAAAGTTCATCTTTAAAGCTTTCTTTTATTAATTCAACTATTTCTTTAGCATTTGAACTTGTTTGATTGGCAATACTTAATCCAAATGCCAACATATCCGCTAATTCGTCTAGTTGAATATCTATCGGTTTGCCTGGTTTCTTCTTCCAGTTTTTGAACGTCTCCAACGTGTTAAACCATTCGAAAAATTCAACCACATATGCAATCTTGCTATCCTGTAAATTTAGTGTCGGTATTCTACTGTCAAAGTTCTTTTGTATTTGTAATAATTCTTGTAATTGATTTTCTGTCACTTGATTAGTCATTTTTAACCTCCTGCAAGATACTTTTTAATATCTGACAATCTTTATAATCCAATGTCTCATACTTTCCTAAATCTAATACGTGGCTGAGATTGCTTTGTATTTCATCAAATGCTTTTGCTTTTCTTTCAACATTTACTAAATCCTCGTCCAATAACTCAATATCTTCATAAATATTACCGATGACATCTAAATTCAAATCAAATTCACATAATTTATAACGAATAGTAGAATAATTATCTTTAGTTCCATCTATTGCACAAAAGCCACCATCTTTAAAAATGATTTGAGCGTTATAATCAATACCATCGTTAGAAAAAATACGTACAATATCTCCTTCGTATATCTCAATATCATTCACATCTTTAAGTCCCGTAGACATCATCACAACTCTATTTATAGAACCATCATCATTAATAATGTCTAAATCTTCCATGTGGCTGAATGTAATTTTGAATGAATCATCAAAATCTTCTCTCACACCATAACTCATAAAGATTTCTTCTCTTACTGCTTCCCATTCTCTAAATTTCAGTATCATTCCACCATCGCCCCATTTTTATATACACAAACAAACTCTTTCTTCACTTTGTCGTAATAATGAATTGTAGTATTTTGAATTAGTTCATCAGTAGTCACACTCAATATTTCTTTAATTGAATTTTCTTCAAAGACTCCTTCAGTAGAATGCCATTTTCCGTAAATGTCTTTTCCCATAGCCACAACTCCAAAAAGTTGAGTTTCTAGTGTGATAGGTTCTTCAATTTCTACTTCAAAGAATGAATCTTTTACTATAAAATCTCCACGTGTATCAAAATCTCCAAATTCATCGAAATAAACTAATTCATCTCTACTTTACGTTTGATTTTTGCCATTTTATTCCTCCAATTTTTGCTTTGATTTTTTATGTTTTAGTTTCTAAATGCTTTAGTCGCATAATTAAGTAATTCGTAATAATATTTACTAGGTTTTACTTTTTGTGGATATTTCTTTAAGTGCAATTTCTCCTGTTGTCTTTTTCTCTAAGCTCTTTTTTATAACTTGGGCGACGTTGATTTGACAATTGATTTTGTTTTCTAATTGCTAGCATTTTGTCAAAATCTTTTCTAGACATACGTTTCGGCTGATTCATTATATAAAATCTTGGCCATCCATTTTTAAATCTATTAACGATTAATGATCTTGTAATACCAAGCTGCTTCATCTTTTTCACTTCGTCGTTATTAAATTTAAGTTCATGGTCTCCGATTTTCAATTTGTATGGTTCTTTGCCCAAATACTAATCACCCCACTGTTCGTTTAATTCTTTTAAAAATTTCGCCCTATCTTCTTCAAAGTTTTCGTCTATTTCGTCTTGATATTTATCTCGATTTTTAATCCAGTCTGGCGTTTTCTCTCTACATTGTTGGAATTGTTTAGGTTTGTTGTATTGATCTCTTAATGCTTTTTGTTGAATCTCATAGGCTCTAATTTGGTCAATTGAATTTAGGTTTGACTGTAACCATGAATTTAAAATACTTTTAGCATAACCCCAATTAACTTTGTTTCTATCCTTTGCAATTTTTAGTGCTGCTATAACAATTTCGTCTGAATCGTGAGAAAAGTTATCAAGATAATAACTTATTTCCTCAACAAGATATTGAGTGATGAAACCAAATCCATTTTCTTGGAAGAAGTCGAAGGCTTTATACTTCTTCTCCTTCTTCTCATTCTTTACATTCTTATCATTCTTTATATTCTTTATATTCTTAGTCTTGTTCAGTGATTTGTTCAGTGTTCTGTTCAGTCTATTGTCTCTCTTTTGTTCAGTCTGTTGTTCAATGATTTGTTCACTTTGTTGTTCAGTTGGTTGTATAGTTTGTTGTTCAATTAACTGTTCAGACTGTTGTTCAATCATATGTTTTTTATTTTCTTCTTTTCCTTGATAAACCTCGTAGTTATGCACTTTTATAGTTGTTCCATTTTTTGTCTTTTTAGTGTTTATCATGTTGTCTTTTTCTAGCGCATTTAAATAGTTCCTAACAGTGTTTCTAGAAACGTTCCAACGTTCAGATAATTTCAATTCTGATGTATGAAATGAACCACGCTTTAATAAGACTAAATTTCCACCAATCATCATTTTTTTATCAGAATGATTTGTTAATAATAAGATGTCTAACCACCATTTAAATCGTTTGGAATCTGCCCAAATCCAGTGGTCAATTATTTTTCGATGTATTTTAATCCAACCTGTCATCTAATCACCTCTTTTAAATTCGACCGATTAAAAAGGCAGATCATCGTCTGTTATGTCGAACGAATCACTCATATAAGGATTATCTGGACTATCTAAACTTGCTTTTTTCGGTTCTTTTGTATAATTTTTTTCTTCGTCTTTAATGTCATATTTTTCATATACTGCAGTACCATCAAACTTCCAAAATCTCTTTAAATTCGTAACCCATTTATCTGTATAGTCATTAAATTTACGCTCTAATTCAATGTTTATTGGCTTACCAATTAAATCTCTTTCAGTAAATATAAATTGCATATTATTACCTTTAAGACCTAATACACTTAAGAATGTATATAGCCAATCACGTGCATAATTATGTTCCATATCAGCATTTGCATAATGTACAAATTCGCCTTCTTCTTTATGTATGAATGTAATTGCAAATTGAGGATGTCCGTTTTTAGATTGTTTAGCCTCAAAATTTTTAATTTTTACGCTGTAAAGACCAGGTTTCATGTAGTTTCCTAATTCTTGAGCACCATTAAGATTTATATTAAAATTCACAGTTCTTACCACCCTTTTGATAATTATTAATTTCCACTTCTAATAGCTTCTACAAGGTCGTTTACACTAGGATTAATAAACTTCTTATCTCTAATTTTCACATTGCTAGCGTGCCTTATTTTAGTTTCAAATAAAGAAGATGGTTCAGCATTTAAAATATATTCAAATCTCTTTCCTTCACTATCACTATGTTCCTCTATAGTCATTCTGGCCAAAACATCAGATTGACTCAAAATAGCCTTTCTAATTTGTTCTTGTGCCTCAATAGTGATAGTAGGATTAATTGTGCTACCTTCTTCATCTTTATCTTTATTAATACCTTCATGACCACTTATAGCTATATGAAATTGATATTTTTGTTGTATTGTTGAAATATATCTATACATTTTCACTATTCGGGAAGCACACTCTCCCCAATCGTTGAATGTAGGATTTCGTCTTTTACCATTCATAATTTCATCAATAGTTATATCTCTTAGCTTTTGAATAGTTTCTATCACAACAACATCTATAGTTTTTCCATTCTCACGTAATTGTTGAATAATTTCTGGCAATTTCTTTATAACTAAACCAAAATGTTTATAGTTCTTAATTTGTACAACGGCACCATCTTCTGTAACAGTAGTACCATCCTCATTTATATCTAGAACTAAAGCATTATTATCTTTAGTTAAAAAAGTAGTTTTACCTGTCCCGAATTTGCCGTATATTGCGAATTTATAGAACTTATTAGCATTTTGTTTACTTATGTCTTTGACACCTAGTTTTTCTAAAATACTGGGCTCGTGTGTCATTTAATCACCCACTTTGACTGAATACGAAGTTGGCTTTTGAACAAGGTATATACCTTCTAACATTTCACCATTTGAATCTATTAATCTTCCGGATTCAGTTACATTAAAATCTTTCTTTATATCAGTTTGATTTATTTTTTTAGTTACTTTGATATATTTATCAAAACCACGTTGTTCTAATTGATCTATAACATTTTGCTCATTACTAATTTGTATCACTTTAGACCCTTTTCTAGCTGTAACTTTGCCGTAAGGTGTATTTAACTTAAATTTTGCATCTTTTTCACGTTCTTCTTTAAAATATTCTGTTAGAATATGTTCAAAGTAATCTTTATTATGTTGAAGTTGCTCTGTTTGTTTATTTTGCCATTCCTTAATGCGTTCAATTTCTTGAATAGCAAGTTGATTTATTTCATTTTCTTTAGCTTGAATTGCATCTAATTTTTTAAATGCCCAGTTTGCTTGATCTAAATTAGTTATTTTAAATGTTTCATTTTGGCTTTCAATAGTTTCGATTTCCAGTTGTTGTAATTCATTCATTAGATCAAGCCCCTTTTTTTACTAAAATTTGTCCACGCATAACTGCAATAATATAATTTTGCATACGTTCATGTGATTCTGGTTTTACTTCAAAAATCTGTAATAACTTATTATTTGTTTTATATCTATTATGATAATGTAAAAAGTTTATGATTAATTCATTTCTAGGAGTCTTTTCAATTTCCAATAAACAGCATTGGTTTGTATTCTGAAATTCATTAAATAAGTTTTGGTAGATATCGTACATTTTTTGTCTAGGTGTCATTGTCATTGTTGTTGTCCTCCAAAGTTGTTATAATTTAGTTGGTTATTTTTCTAACTGACTGTTAAGCATTGCCGTGCTTAATGGTCTTTTTTATTTCTTGAAAGAAATAATTATCATATAAAAGAAAAGTCATGATAGCTAATAGTGCAGCAGTACCAATAGCAGTTGTGAAATATAATCCAATCATCGCTAATAAAATTGACATGGTTACAAAAATCAAATTAGCAATGACGAATGAAATAAATGATTTGCACATGATGTCCTCACCTCCTTTAATTGCTGATTCTATTAATTACTTTTTGATAAGCATCTAAGATTTGTGGATATAGATAAATCACTCTTGTTCCAATTCGACGTGTAATTTCTACAATTTCAGGTTCACATACAATTTTATTTTGTAGAGTTGACTTACTTAGCCCTGTAATTGTTACTAGATCTTTAATATCAATTGAAGCGTATTGACGTTTGTAATTTTCTAAAATACTTTCCACCTTTGACTGCACTAACTCATTAATAAAATCATCTTTAATTTCAATTGCAATATTGCTCATAAGTTGTTCCTCCATAATTAAAATTTTCTATTGTTCAGTTTTCTGAACGTTTTGATTAAAAAAATATAATCCCACTTTATTAGGTGAAATTTCAAGTAGTTCGCAAATTCTTTTGATTTCCCATTGAGTGAATGAATTTTTCCCTTTCAATTTATGATTTATTGAAGTCCGTGATATCGGAATAGCGTTAGCTAATGAGCTTTGACTATGTCTATATTCTGCCATTCTTTCACAAAGCAAACTATAATCAAATGTATAACTCATCTAAATCACCTCCTTACTTGTTCGGCTTTCCGTACATTTTTATTAAAGCATTGTAGTTTAAAATAGTCAACATATATTTTTCATTTTTCTGTACAAAATTTGTTGAATATAATTGTAAGTTCTCTAATTTAGTAGTATTATATTTAAAGGAGGTGTTCAGAAATATGAACTGTTTTAAAAACAGATTACGCGAAGCTATTGATTCTAAAAAATATTCGCAATCTGAATTATCAAGGTTGACAGGTATTGGACGTAATTCAATTAGTGATTATTTAAATGGAAAATACGAAGCTAAACAAGATAAAATTTATATTTTAGCAAAAGTGCTTGATGTAAGTGAAGCTTGGCTTTTAGGCTATGATGTTAACCCTGAACGCCTCAGTGATGACGATAAAAGATTAAGTCATAATGGAGAAATTATTGCAGCACATATAAGTGATGATGTAACAGATGAAGAAATGAAGCAAATAATAAATTTCATAAACTTTATAAAAGATAATAAAAGCGATAAATAAAAAGAGACGCTAATTTATTACTAATACCTATTTTATTAGTATAATTGTGTCTCTTTTTTATTATATATATTTTTAGCATATAGTTTACTTCTCTATAGATTAGTGATGATAAACATAAAAATTTAAAATTTCAATTTTATAAAAATAAACTGAAAAGGAAGTGATCTACTATGCATAATTGCAAGGAGATGATAAATAAAATTGAAGTAAAGTATATAGACTGCCCCGAAAAATTAAATAGCTTTATATGTGGTAATAATTTATATATAAGTAAATCTATTATTCCTGATTTAACAGTAAATGAAAAAGTAGTTTCGTATAGTACTCGACAGATAAATAAACTTAACTCTCTAGCCATCAGTTCTGTAAGTGAATTTATTCCTCTAGATCAACTCATCGAAGCTATTAAAAATCCTCAATTAAATTCATACTCAAAATTAGCAATCTACTTTAATACTACTTCAATTTTTATTAAACAAACTATAACTTTTTACAAAATCAAATATCCTAATTTAAATCTAATTAATGCCATTGATAATTAGCTTATTTTCAACTTAAGGAATATACATCTAGGGAGTGATAAAATGGCATCATTTGAAAAAAGAGGAAATAAATGGCGTTTTAAAGTACATTTTAAAGACCATAATGGAGATAAAAAATATATATCTAAATCCGGTTATAGAACGAAGACTGAAGCCAAAAAAGCAGCTATTGAAATTGAAAGTAAATTAAATAAGGGCTATAAAGAAGAAAAAAGCTACACTTTAACTGCATGGCTTGAATACTATCTAAATACTTGGCGTAAAAATAAAATTAGTGATAGTAGTTTTGAAATTGAACAATTTTCAAAAAAAGAATATTAGATTTCTATAATGATATTAATATTAAAGACATTACACCATCTATGCACCAAAGTTTTATCAATCATTTAATAGAAAAAGGTTATAGTAAATCTACTTTATCTAAAACTCACAATTTGCTAAAGCGTAGCCTTGAAAGAGCTAAGTATGATAGATTAATATACTTCAATCCTTGCGAAGGAATTACACTGAATCATAAAGATTTAAAAATTAAGGATAAAGCAAAGTACTTACCTAAAGATAAAGTTAAGCCTTTTTTAGCAATGGTTAAAAAAAGAGATGTATATCAATATTTTTTATTTAGAACTTTAATAGAAACAGGTATGCGTATTGGTGAAGCTAGTGCATTATGTTGGAAAGATTATGATAGAAAATTAAAAACAATTTCAATCACAAAATCTTATGATCAAAAAAGAAATAAATTCGGCCCTACTAAAAATAAGGAAAACAGAATTATATTTATATCAAATGAATTAGCTAATGAATTATTTAAGCTTAAAACATTACAAAATGGTAATAAGATAGCTAATTCAGACTTCTATAATAATTCCTATGATTACATATTTTGCAATGAATTTGGTGAGCCGCTTCCACGTTCAACCACACATAATACTATGATGTATGTCACTAAAAGATTACTTGGTAAAGGAAATGAATTAAGTATTCACAAACTAAGACACACACACGCTACCTTACTTCTAGAAAGCAATGTACCTATGAAAGTAATTCAAGAACGTTTAGGTCATAAATCTGAAGCTATTACTAGTGAAGTTTATAGTCACGTTACTAAAAAAATGAATGATAATGCTAAAGAAAACTTTGAGAAGTATATTAAGAATGTATTTTAAAATTAGTTGCCCAATAGTTGCCCATTCAAGTAAAATTTAGAATCATTATATATATAAGTTGCCCACTTTTATATAAAAAAGAAGCTAAGGCAAAATGCCTTAACTCCTTACCCCTATTAGGTTTTCCCTGAAATTGTTTAGCGCTTAGTATTGCTTAATATACTGTTCTCTTTCCCATTCGGATACTTGAGTTCTATAGTAATCCCATTCAATAGATTTTGAGTTAATAAATTGATTGTAAATATGATTACCTAAAGCGTTTTTAATTGATTTATTTTCACGCATTGCTTTTAACGCAGTGTATAAAGTTGAAGGTAAGTCTTGGATACCAACTGCTTCTCGTTCTTCACGATTCATTTCGTAGATATTTTGGTTTACTGCTTCTGGAACCTCAAGTTTATTCTCAATGCCATCTAATCCTGCTTCTAAAATTGCTGCTAATGCCATGTACGGGTTAGCTGCAGGATCAACTGAACGTACTTCAATACGAGTTGATAGACCTCTAGATGTTGGAACACGTACTAAAGGTGAACGGTTTTTACCACTCCATGCAATATAACATGGTGCCTCGTAACCTGGTACAAGACGTTTATATGAGTTGACGATTGGATTACATACTGCAGTGAATCCTCTAGCGTTTTTAAGGACACCAGCTGTAAATTGATAAGCAGTATCAGTCAATTGTAAATCACCTTCAGGATCAAAGAACGCATTCTCTTTTCCTTTAAATAGTGATACGTTGAAGTGCATACCACTTCCGTTTACACCAAATAATGGTTTTGGCATAAATGTGGCATGTAAATTATGCTTACGTGCAATTGTTTTAACAACTAATTTAAATGTTTGGATATTATCACATGCTGTAACAGCGTCTGCATATTTAAAGTCAATTTCATGTTGACCTGGCGCTACTTCATGGTGGCTTGCTTCAATATCAAAGCCCATATCTTCTAATTCTAATACGATGTCACGACGACAATTTTCACCTAAATCTGTAGGAGCTAAATCGAAATAACCACCATCATCGTTTAATTCTAATGTAGGTTCGCCTTTTTCGTCTAATTTAAATAAGAAAAATTCTGGTTCAGGTCCTAGATTAAAATCAGTAAAGCCCATGTCTTCCATTCTTCTTAATACACGCTTCAAGTTAGCTCGTGGATCACCTTCAAATGGTGTACCATCTGTTTTAAATACATCACAGATTAGTCGTGCTACTTTTCCTTGTCCAGCAGTCCAAGGGAAAATAACCCAAGTATCTAAATCAGGATGTAAATACATATCTGATTCTTCGATACGAACGAAACCTTCAATAGATGAACCATCAAACATCATTTCATTGTCTAATACTTTTTCTAATTGACTTACTGGAACTTCAACATTTTTAATAGTCCCTAAAATATCAGTGAATTGTAATCTTAAATATCTTACGTTTTCTTCTTCAGCAAATTTACGAATATCATCTTTTGTAAAACTACGTTTTGGCATGGTATAAATCCTCCAATTTTATTTAATAAATCGTGATAAATCGCCACGATTTATTGGTAATGTTTCACTACGTGGTTTCTGCGTTGCGTCAACAATCATTCTCTTTCTTGTCTCTTGTTCATCAGTAGTTAAATGCCCTTGCTCATCGAATATAATTTGTTTAATACCTCTAATATTAAATCCCTTTTCGATAAGAGACTTTATTTCTAACAACCTCTCTAAATCGTTCATAGAAAATAATCTCTTATTTCCATCTGTTCTTTCGGGCATCACAAGTTCATGTGTTTCATAGTAACGAATTTGTCTTGGTGATAAATCAGTCAATTTACTAACCACACTCATAGAGAAAACGGCCATGTTTCGTCTGATTGAATCATTAGACATTCCTTGAACCTCTCCTCTACTTTTGAACTTGTTATTAATTTAGCATAGTTTTACTTTAATTACAAAAGTATGTAAGGTTTTCTGACATAAACCTTCTAAACCTTATTATATCAATGTTTATTTATTAGTAATTAATTAAAATTAGAAATGAGAATGGCTTATAACACAAAAATTTTATAATTTTCCGACAATTTATATTGTTCGAAATAAAAAGAGATTGCTTTTCAAAGTATAACTAAGCTTAATAACTTTTATCTTAGGCGTAACAACTCTAAGAATAAGGCTAGAACATCGTCCATTCTCTTTATATCTATTACTTTTGGGGAGTCGAAAATCTTATCGAAAACAAACTCCTTATAACATCGTTATCATTTATATGATCTTTCTTTGATGATTTAATGAATCATACGAGAATGCTTTTATGCTATATCCTTATATTGAGCCTAATCTTTTATACTTTGATCTCAATCTCTTAAAAATTATAGTAAATTGTTATCTTGCATATCTTGCACCGCACGCGTAACAGCTAATTTGACATGTTCATAAGTTAAACCACCTTGAACATATGCTTCATAAGGCGGGCGTATAGGTCCGTCTGCAGATAATTCAATAGATGAGCCCTGAATAAATGTACCTGCAGCCATGATGACATCATCTTCGTATCCAGGCATATAGCTAGGTTCTGGACTAAAATGTGCGTTAATTGGTGAAGCGTGTTGTATACTTTGACAAAATGAAATCATTTGCTCTTTCGTCTCAAATTGAACCGTTTGAATTAAGTCTGTACGATAAACATTATATTTAGGGGAGGTCTTCATGTTTAGTTTTTCTAATAACAAACTAGTAAACAGTGCACCTTTTAAACTTTGGCTAACCACATGTGGTGCTAGAAAGAATCCTTGATACATTTCTTGTAGAGAATTAAGTGAGGCACCTGCTTCCTTACCAATGCCTGGTGCTGTTAAACGATAACCACAGCGTTCAATTAAATCTTGTCTACCAGCAATATATCCTCCAATTTTAGCTAAACCTCCACCTGGATTTTTAATTAATGATCCGGCGATTAAATCAGCACCTACTTCAATTGGTTCTTTTTCTTCTACAAATTCCCCATAACAATTATCAACAAAAATAATGATATTGGGATAAACCTCTTTAATTGATTTTATTGCTTGTTCAATTTCATTTATTGTAATTGATGGACGTTGATCATATCCTTTTGATCGCTGAATTGCTACAACTTTTGTATTGTCATTAATTTCAGTGATGACTTTAGGAATATCAATTCGACCGTCACGTAATTCGACTTCATTATAGCGAACACCATATTCTTTAAGACTTTCAACACCATTGCCATTTATGCCAATGACTTCAAGAAGTGTATCATATGGACTACCTGTAATATAAAGTAGTTCATCATTGTTTTTTAACGTACTTTGTAAGGCTAAAGTAATAGCGTGGGTACCTGATATAATTTGAGGTCTAACAAGTGCGTCATCTGCTTTAAATGTGTGCGCATAAATTTCTTCTAAATGGTCTCTCCCAAAATCATCATATCCATAACCCGTAGACCCGTGTAAATCACTTTCGCTAGCTTTAACATGGTGAAAAGCATTTAAGACCTTTTCTTGATTAAATAATGCACGCTTTTCAATTTTCTTAAAGTAAGGAATAAGTGTGTTTTCAACTTCTTCAACTAAATTGCTAAAATCTTGCATAATCTGTCTTCCTTTTTATAATTTTTTAAATCCTTTGATACGATAAGATGCTTGCGTTTCGTCAAATATTAATTCAGTAACAAGCGTATGTTGTTTAAGAAAATATAATCTATCTGCATCAGCACTGTCTACAATTTCTTCGTATGGGCTGAGACTATTTTTTATTTCTTGAATTACTAATTTTTTTACCTTTTCTTTATCATTTTCATCACGACTAGATACAAAAACATGCGCAGATTTAGATACAGGTACATCCATCTGTTCGTTACATAAGTCTTTTTTATTAAAAATAACTACTTGTGGAATATGATCCATTTCTAAATCATTAATGATTTGATTTACAGTGTCAATTTGAGTACGGTATTCCGAATGACTTGCATCGACGACATGCATAAGTATGTCTGCACCTTTAGCTTCTTCTAGTGTAGATTTAAACGCAGCCACCAAAGTCGTTGGTAATTTTTGAATAAATCCTACCGTATCAGAAATAATTAAATTAAATCCTTCATTCACTTGTATTTGTCGTGTTTTGGGATCTAATGTTGCAAACAAAATATTTTTTTCATAGGTCTCCTCATTAGCTAAAACATTAAACCATGACGATTTACCCGCATTTGTATAACCAACTAAAGCGATTTGAAAAACTTGATTTTGTTCACGTTTATTTCTATATCTTTCCCGATGATCCACGACCGTTTTTAATTGATGTTTAATCTCATTCATACGTGTTCTAATATGGCGACGATCCATTTCTAACTTTGTTTCACCTGGACCTCTTGTTCCTATGCCACCACCAAGACGAGATAGACTTTTACCATGACCTTGTAGTCTTGGTAACAAATAGTCGAGTTGTGCAAGTTCAACTTGTAGCTTTCCCTCTCTACTTCTCGCTCGCAACGCGAATATCTCTAAAATTAATTGGGTTCTATCGATGATTTTAATGCCCAAATTATCATTTAACGTTTTAGACTGTGCCGTCGTTAATTCATCATTGGTTACGACAACATCTATATCATGGAATTCTATGAAAGATTTTATTTCATCGATTTTTCCTTTTCCAACATAATATTTATGGTCAAATTGCTCTCTATTTTGAGTGATTTGTCCTTTAACATTAAGTTGGCAAGTTTGTGATAAAGCATCAAGCTCTTCCATAGTAGATTCAAAATTAAATTGACGATCCGTTTGAGCATGTACACCGATTAATACAGCAGTTTCTCGAATATTTTTTGTTTCATAGGTCGCATGCTGTGTCACGTTATACATCTCCTTTTAAAAGTTACTCAAGACATTTTATCATAGAGTGTGAACAAAGACTAACTACACAAATTGTGTTAAATTAGATGTATAGCGAAAGGGTGATAATATGGAAAGTATTTATGATTTCGTTGTAGAAAAAAACAATGGTGAAAGTTATAAATTAGAGCAGTATAAGGGTGACGTTATGCTTATTGTCAACACTGCTAGCGAATGTGGTTTTACACCTCAATTCGAGGGTTTACAGAAGTTATATGATGAGTATAAGGATCAAGGATTTATTATTTTAGGATTTCCATGTAACCAATTTGGTTGTCAAGAACCAGGCTCGGGGGAAGAAGCTGCTCAAAATTGCAAAATTAACTATGGTGTGACTTTCCCTATTCATGAAAAAGTTGATGTTAAAGGTGATAATCAACATCCATTATTCCGCTTTTTAACAGACGCTGCTAAAGGTATGATAAACGAAAAAATCAAATGGAACTTCACTAAATTCTTAATCGACCGTGAAGGTAATGTGATTAAACGTTTTTCCCCTCAAAAGAAACCGGAACAAATAAAGTCTGAAATTGAAAAATTACTATCATAAATTTTAAAAAGAAAATGCTTCATCTAATGTTTTTGAACTGAATTAATAAATTCAATATTTACATTAGATGAAGCATTTTTTATTACAAACATTCCTTGGTTTGTGTTAAAGTGCTACGTTTAAAACATGTGCTTCAATATTTAATAACATTCTTAAATAAGTCAAAATATGACTTCTATTGAGTTGATGCATTATGAATGCACTTTGATTACAACTTTTTATTCTTCACTATTCACTTCAGTTGCTTCAGACGATTCATTGTCTACAGTGAAAGTGCTGATCGCATGTTTGTAAATCAGATGTTGCTTACCTTGAGAATTTAAACTTACAACATATTTGTCATAATTTTCAACGACACCTTTCATTTGAAAGCCGTTTAAAAAGAAAATTGTGACTTCAGTTTTTTCCGATTTAAAGTTCTCTAGTGCTTGGTCTTGGATGTTTTCGTTTGCAATCATGGTTAGAACTCCTTTTATTTATTTGGGTTGTAATCTCATCTAACATCATTTGAAGTGACATCCTTTCTTTATTTAACCAATGAACATTCATTTTATTTTTAAACCAAGTCAACTGTCTTTTAGCATATTGTCGTGAATGCTGTTTTAATTTCTCTACAGCACTTTCCATGCTTATATTTCCCTTTATAACGGGTACAAGCTCTTTATACCCAATGGCTTGCATACTTTGACTCGCTTCAAAACCTTGTTCAACGAGATGTTTCACTTCATTAAATAATCCGTGGCCCAACATAATATCAACACGTTTATTTATTCTTAAATATAATGTTTCACGCGACATTTCAATCCCTATTAATAATGTATCATAATTTTCAGTAAATTGTTGCACTTTCTTGCGAGAACTTAAAAGTTTTTTTGTTTTCAAATAATATTCTATTGCTCGCAACACTCTTTTTCTGTTATTAGGATGTATATCCTTGGCTGATTCTTTGTCGAATGAAGCTAAATATTCGTGAAGCTTATTATTATTAAGCTGCTCAAGTTCTGTTAATTTTAATTTAACTTGCTTCATTTTATCATCAGATATGGATTCATCTTCAAAAGCATAGTTATATAAGAGAGATTGTATATATAGTCCTGTTCCTCCTGCTATAATAGGCACCTTGCCTCTTCCAGTAATATCTTTAATATATTTTTCTGCCCTTGTTTTAAATTCATATGCAGAAAAAGAAGCATCCGGAGGCAAGATATCTATCATATAATGTGGTATACCTTCCATTTCTTCAGTTGTAACTTTTGCTGTACCAATATCCATGCCTTGATAGACCTGCATTGAATCTCCGCTAATAATTTCTCCGTTAAATTTTTTAGCAACTTCAATACTTAACTCAGTTTTACCTGAAGCCGTTGGACCTACAATAACGATTAAAAAAGGCTTTGTCATTTCAGTCATTTAAGATTCACTCACTTTTGTTTTTTCAAAATTTGCTTTTCCATCCATTCAAACATGTGTTGCCAAGTTTTCAAATAATCTTCTTCAAATAATATTTCATGACGCTTATGTTTATATAGTTGTACTGTTATATGTTTAATACCTGCCCTTTTATATAATCTAGCTAAATGCTTTATACCTTTACCATATTCACCAAACGGATCATCTTTCCCAGAAATAAATAGTATAGGTAGATTTTTGTCTGTTCTTTTTAATTGTTGTCGTTCTGCTGTTTTCATCATGGTCTTTAAAGTTTGATAAATGAGCTGATTTGATACTTTGAATCCACAAAATTCATCTTCCACAAATTTATCAACTTCATCTTGACGTGTAGAAATCCAATCACTTTCTGTTCGAGGTTGAGTGATTTTTTTATTGAAAGTTTTATTCAATAATTGATTCACCCATTTGAGTCGACGTCGTTTTCCAAAAATAAATGTAACTATCTTCATCGCTATACGTATGGGAACGCCTTTCCACTTGGAGAACATACCTGTTCCTGTAAGAATTAAACCTTGAGCAATGTCAGGATACTTTTCAACAAATAATCTAGCAATAATGGAGCCCATTGAATGACCTATGATAATATAGGGTACATTGAGCTCTTCAAGATATAATGTCTCAATGATTTCATAAGCATCATCTACAATTTGATTCATGCTATTAAAATGACCACGTTCATTCTCATCTATTTCTTTACCATGTCCACGGTGATTATGTCTGACAACATCATAACCTTGTGTATTTAAAGCTTCAACTAACTCTTGATAACGGTCCATATGTTCAGCCATGCCATGGAAAAGATGAACAATACCAATAGTACTCTTTTTTGCTTTATCAATTTTCACCTCTATCATTGTTCCATCTTCAACTGTTATTTTAAAATGACTTTGACTCACAACATATGCCCCCATTCCTTTTTATTTGTTATGTCATTTATAGTACATCAACCTATATCATATTTAATATACCGTGTGTGAGATATCATATCAAATCGTACGCACATTGAGGTTTTAGAAGTTTATAGTATTAAAATAAAAAACTACTTGCAGATAAAAAGGTCTCCTCCATCTACAAGTAGTTTATTATAATCTATTAGATATACAATCAATAGGAATGATTAAGCTTTAGTTGCGGGTTGATCATTACCTGTACGTGCCTCATCAATCGCAACTTCTACTTCTTTAGTATAAGCCTCTTTTTGAGTTTCACTATAATTAAGCATATCTGCCATAACATCTATCACAGCATTTTTATAATCTAACACATCTTGAATATTAAAGTATAATTTGCCAGAACGACGTACTAAGAAGTCAGTTGGTTTGTAAACCATTTCTTGTTGAATGCTATAAACTAATTCAACATAAATTTCTAATGGCAACTTACTATCATGGTATGGTGCCGTTTGAGCAATATTAAATAGTTGATCCACATTTGAACCATATTTACTTGCTAAGCGACGTGCCACATCTTCATCAATTCCAAATCCTTTAGCTGCATCAACTTTTTGTTCAACAAAGTGTTCAAAGTTTTTGCTTCCGCCAACGTCACCACCGGAAATTTTTAGATATTTTGTGGCGCATGATTCAAATTTCAACCCGTATTCTTGTTTTAAACGTTTAGCTAATAGATCAACAATTTCTAGTGCCATATGACGATAACCAGTTAATTTACCGCCTGCTATAGTTAATAATCCAGATTCACCTTCCCAAACTTCATCTTTACGTGAGATTTCAGAAGGATCTTTACCTTTTTCAAGAATTAACGGACGAATACCTGCCCATGTTGATTCAATATCTTCATCTTTAACATTAACTGTTGGGAACATGTAGTTAATTGCATTAATTAAATAGTCTCTATCTTCTTGTGTTGTTAAAGGAGTTGCTTTTTCATTATCATAAAATGTGTCAGTTGTTCCTACATAAGCTTTTCCTTCACGTGGAATTGCGAAAATCATACGTCCGTCTTTTTCAGTATCAAAGTATACTGCTTGACCTAATGGGAATTTAGATTGATCTATAACAACGTGCACACCTTTAGTTAATCTTAATTGCTTATTGTTACGAGCATAATCGCCACTTCTCACTTCATCAACCCATGGACCTGAAGCATTAATAACTTTTTTAGCTTTAATCGCATACGTTTCGCCATCAATCATATCCAATACTTCAATACCATTTACTTTCTTATTAGAATCATAAGTGAAGTGTTCTGATTTTGTATAATTAAGGATTTCTGCTCCATTTTCAGCAGCTTTTTTCATAACTTCAATAGTTAAACGCGCATCATCAGTACGGTATTCTACATAGTAGCCACCGCCTTTTAATCCATCACGTTTAACTAAAGGTTCTTTATTTAACGTTTCTTGCTTAGATAACATTTTTTTACGTTCAGATTTTTTGACACCAGCTAGACGATCGTACATAGCTAGTCCAATAGAAGTTGAGAACTTACCAAATGTACCACCTTTATGCATAGGTAAAAGCATCCATTCTGGTGTTGTCACATGCGGACCATTTTCATAAACAATAGCACGTTCTTTACCTGTTTCTGCAACTACCCCTACTTGCAGTTGTTTTAAATATCTTAAACCACCATGTACAAGTTTAGTTGAGCGTGAACTTGTACCTTGTGCAAAGTCTTGCATCTCTACTAAAGCTACTTTCATCCCACGATTGCTTGCATCTAAAGCAATACCTGCACCTGTAATACCGCCACCTACGATAACAACATCGTATTCAGTGTCTCTTAAATTCTTTTTTATATGATCCCTTTTCAATGTAGATAATGACATTATCTAAACGCCTCCTAGTTATAAATAAAAAACGAGAAATTTATCCCCACAATAACATTAAATTGTTTTGTACGAACAAATCTCTCGTTTCTCGATTTTCTTATTAACTTATCTAAATTATAACACAGTTAAGAAAATCAAGTCCATTTAAAGATTTAAAAAGTCTAAAACATAGCTTAATCTTCTAATTTAAATACTTGAGTCGCCTTAACAGCTTTTTTCCAACCACTATAAAGTTTATGACGTTGATCTTCATCCATTTCTGGTTTGAACTCAGTTTGAAGTTTCCAACGTTCACGGATATCCTCTTTATCATCCCAGAATCCAACAGCTAATCCAGCTAAATATGCAGCACCAAGTGCTGTTGTTTCTTGGATTTCAGGTCTTTCAACAGATGAATTTACGATATCTGCTTGGAACTGCATAATGAAGTTATTTTTTACAGCACCACCATCAACGCGTAAATTTTGAACTTCAATACCTGAGTCCTTAGACATAGCTTCCATAACATCTCTTGTTTGATAACATAAAGATTCTAATGTAGCACGAATGAAATGTTCTTTTTCCGTACCACGAGATAATCCGAAAATAGCACCTCTTGCTTCTGAATCCCAATAAGGTGTACCTAAACCAACAAATGCTGGAACCATATAAACACCCTCAGTTGACTCTACTCTTGAAGCATAGTTTTCGGTTTGTGGCGCAGAATTAATCATTCTCAAACCATCTCGTAGCCATTGGATAGCAGAACCAGATACGAAAATTGAACCTTCAAGTGCATAATTAACTTTTCCATCTAAACCGTATGCAATGGTTGTTAACAAGCCACTTTCAGACTTAACTGCTTCTTCACCAGTATTCATTAGCATAAATCCACCTGTGCCGTATGTATTTTTTACATCACCACGGTCGAAACATGCTTGACCAAATAATGCTGCTTGTTGGTCACCGGCAATACCAGCAATAGGTACTTCTTGACCAAAGAAGTGATAGTCGATAGTTTTCCCGTAAATTTCACTTGATTCTTTAACTTCAGGTAACATTTGTTTAGGAATATCTAAGAGTTCTAACAACTCATCATCCCATTTTAGGTCATAAATATTAAACATTAATGTACGACTTGCATTTGTGTAATCTGTAATATGAGCAGTACGCCCTGACAATTTCCATACTAACCATGAATCGATTGTTCCGAAGAGTAAATCACCATTTTCAGCTTTTTCTCTAGCACCTTCAACATGATCAAGAATCCATTTTACTTTAGTTCCCGCAAAGTACGGGTCTAAAAGTAAACCTGTTTTTTCTCTAAATGTTTCTTCATAGCCTTGTTCCTTTAAATTTGTACAAATATCCTGTGTCTGACGTGATTGCCAAACAATAGCGTGATAGATTGGACGACCTGTATTTTTATCCCATACAACTGTCGTTTCACGTTGGTTTGTAATACCAATACCTTCAATTTGATTTGCATTAATATTGTTTTCATTAAGTAACTCAGCCATAACTGATAGAACAGATGTCCATATTTCATTAGCATCATGTTCTACCCAGCCTGGATGTGGAAAGTGTTGTTTAAATTCTCTTTGAGAAACACCTTTAATTTCTCCTTCTTTATTAAAAAGTATCGCACGTGAACTCGTAGTTCCTTGATCAATTGATAAAATATATTTTTCCATAGGTATATGACTCCTTCAAAAGTGAATAATGAATTCATTATCTAAACAATTAAACATTCTAAAATGATAATTAAATAGACTTTTAAATGTGATTGTTCAACACACATGAACATATCACGTTAATCATACGGTTATATATACGAATGCCATATGTTAATAAATTGATTCAATATCGTTGTTTTTATTTTGAGATATCTTATTTAGTATCACACCAAGTATAAGTGTGAATATAAGTACAATTAAACCAATGAAACAACTAAAATTGAATGTTTGTTTATAAAATACTTCGTAAACAATCGCACCTAACATACCGCCTGCCATTGGTCCCAGAACGGGTACAATTGCGTAAGACCAGTTAGATTTACCTTTACCATGAATTGGCAAAATAGCATGCGCAATACGTGGTGCTAGGTCACGGGCTGGATTAATAGCGTAACCAGTAGTACCTCCTAAGCTTAAACCAATTGCTATGATAAGACTACCAACAATAATTGGATTTAAACCATCAGCAATTTTATTAACCCCGATAAATAAAATTCCTAATGTTAAAGCCATAGTCCCGATAATCTCACTTAAAAAGTTAGCAAAATAATTTTTAATAGCTGGTGCTGTTGAAAATACACCTAATTTGACTGCTGGATCTTCTGTAACTTTCCAGTGTGGTAAATACATTAACCATACTAAAGCTCCACCAACAATACCGCCAAGCATTTGACAAACAATATAGCCCGGTACTTGTGCCCAGCTAAATCCACCATCCATGGCTAAAGCAACTGTTACAGCTGGATTTAAATGTGCACCAGAAAACGTTCCAACAGCATAAACGCCCATTGTTACTGCCAAACCCCAACCAAATGCAATAACAATCCAATCTGCACCGTTACCAGCACTTCTCTTTAAGTTAACGTTTGCACAAACGCCACCACCAAAAAGAATAAGGATTGCAGTACCTAAAAATTCTGCTAAATAAGCATTCATATACATTCCTCCCAAAAAACAGGGAGACCCCTACGTCAAATATATTACTTGTAGAAATCTCCGCGTCTCTCTTCTAATATTAACTTTTAAACTTGTTATAAGTTTACTATTATGTTGTAAGCGTTGTCAACAATTTTGTAAAAAAATTGTCATATTTGATTAAAGTTTTTATTGATATAGTGAGCATTTGTTTTTAATGTACTAAATAAAAGGTTTAACAATTTTTTTAAAAGTACATTTTTCTTTTTTCATAAAAAAAGAATGCACTTTAAGTTATTAATCATCCGGTATTCAAATCCACTCATTCCATGAAAAAGTGATAATACGCTGATTAACAAACTTAAATGCATTCTCATTAACAGTATATGAATTACCAAAGTTTTTCGTAACTTGTAGTAACGTACTTAGCACCATTGGAAATTGCTTCACTAATTTCCGATGGTTCATCAATAAGACCACCAGCTATTACTGATGCTGATGTTTCTTGTTGAATTTTACTCACTGCTTTACTTGCAACACCAGGTAAAACTTCAACATAGTCAGGCTCTACTTTTTTAATCAGTTCAATACTTCTTGTTAACGCTTGACTATCTATAATAAACACTCTAAATATCGTCAATGTATTTAACATTTTTGCTTTTTTGATGACCTTTGCTTTTGTAGAAACAATACCTTTAGGTTTATATTGTTGAATAATGTACTCACAAGCAAATTCATCATGACTGAGTCCTTTGATTAAATCGATATGTACATAACATTCAATCGAATGACTTTTAAGTAACTCCATAATGCTTTTCAAATGACCTATATGCATATCTAACACAACACATGCCTTGTAGTCTGTTTTAATTAACTTTTCTAAATCTCTCATATTTCTAATAGCTGGCAAAATATTCTCTTTCATAATTAAAACTCCTCTACATTACTCTTTTAAATAACTTTTCTAATTCGTAATTTGAAAAATTGATAATAATCGGTCTGCCATGAGGACAAGTAAAAGGATCTTCTGCTTCTCTTAGTTGATCAATTAAATCTGCCATTTCATTATTTTTTAAATAGTGATTAGCCTTAATTGATTTCTTACAAGACATCATGATTGCTGCATCTTCTCTTATTTTCTTCACATCAACACTTTTGTGTTTTAATACAAGTTCAATCATATCTTTAATAATTTCTTCCGCTTCTACTTTTGGAAACCATACTGGGTAGCTATTTACAATATAATCATGCCCACCAAAATGTTCAAGATGTACTCCTACTTTATCTAATTCATCTTTGTACTGATCAATAATCATCTGTTCATCTTTAGAGAAATGGAAAGTGAGTGGTATTAATAAGTTTTGCACTTCATTTGTCACTTCGCCAATTTTTTCTCTAAAATATTCATATTTAATTCTTTCCTGAGCAGCATGTTGGTCAATCATAAACATTCCATTTTCATTTTGTGCAATGATATACGTACCGTGTACTTGACCTACAATTTCCATATAAGGCACCCTACGATGAGGTGTCTGACTCACTGTTCCTTTAATATCTTTTGATTGCTGATTTAATATCTCATATTCGTTAGATGTGTCTTGTTCCATATCAAACAATACTTCTTTTTGACTTTGTAAGTAAGTATCATCAATGTGATTGTTTAATTCATTAGAAACTTCCGTACTTTCATTATTTGTCGATGAAGTTGAATCTAAATTATTCCTATGCGACTCAACATCATGATTCTTATCTTTTTGATCATGTACATATGGTGCAGATGTTTCTCCAATTTGTGATTGTTTCTTCTCGAAATTAATCTTTTGTTGTTCAAATGTTTCTAAAACCTTATTCTTTTTGGGCGTACGATTTAAGTCGTTTTGTGGGATGAGAATTTTGTCTTTAAAAGCCTCTCTGATTTTAGTTACGATAAGATCGTAAAGTTGATCTTCTTTAGAAAGTCTCACTTCTAATTTTGTTGGGTGAACATTTACATCAACCAAAATAGGATCCATTTGGATGTTAATATAACATATAGGAAATCTTCCTATTGTAAGCAATGTGTGATACCCCTCTAAAATTGCTTTATTGAGTACAAAGTTTTTGATGTATCTACCATTGATGAAAATAGAAATGTAATGTTTATTACTTCTTGAATGCTCAGGCTTAGCTACAAATCCTTCAAGATGATAATCACTAGTATCACCCGAAATATGCACTAAATCCTTTGCTACTTTCATTCCATAAATTTCAGCCATTACTTCATTTGTTCTTCCTGAGCCATTCGTACTTAAAATTTTTTTACCATCTGAAACTAAAGAAATTCTAATTTCGGGATGACTCATAGCCATTCTATTTACAATGTCCGTAATTTTACCTAGTTCGGTATACAAACTTTTTATATATTTTAAACGTGCAGGTGTATTGTAGAATAATGACTCCACTTGTATATCTGTACCCTTTTTAGCTTTTGCAGGTTTTTCATGAATAATTTTACCATCTTCAGCATATATTTCATGTCCATTTTCATTATCAGTACAGGTCTTTAATGTCACCTTTGCTACTGATGAAATACTAGCTAAAGCTTCTCCCCTAAACCCTAAAGTACGAATATGGAACAAATCATCATCTGCGACTATTTTACTCGTTGCGTGTCTATGAAATACTAACCCTAAATCTTCCTGAGCAATACCTGTGCCATTATCTACAACCCTTATTGCTGAAATTCCAGACTGTTCAACCTCAATATTAATCTCTGTCGCTTGTGCATCAATTGCATTCTCTAAGAGCTCTTTAACTACGGAACTTGGTCTTTCAACTACTTCACCCGCAGCTATTTTATTAGCTAGAGACGTCTCAAGTTCTTTTATTTTCCCCATCGTTTACACCTCTTCTACTTTAATTGACTTTGTAATTCATTCAGCTTGATTAAGGCTTCCAATGGTGTCATATTGGATAGATTTAATTCTCGAATTTGACATTCAACTTCACTTTGTTGATTGTAACCATCAAATAAATCAAAAGTCGCTTGCTCATAATTGTGATTTGATGTATGCGTTTCTATAACTGATTGTTCTTCTTCTATTTGACCAAAATCGTTATACGACGGAACCGTACGTTGATTGTCAGTATCCTGATGAGAAAGTTGATACGAAGGTTTTTGCTCAAATGCATTTAAAATAACTTGCGCTCTATCAATGACTTCATTAGGTAAATCCGCTAATTTTGCCACTTGAATACCATAGCTATCATCTACAGCGCCATCTTTGACTTTATGCAAAAATATCAGTTCACCTTGATACTCGTTTGCTGCAACATGTACATTTTTTAAGCAGTTAAGCATTTGATCAAGTGAAGTCAATTCATGATAATGTGTTGAGAAAAGTGTCTTGGCATGGCTAGTTTGAGCGACATATTCAATCATCGCTTGCGCTAACGCAAGACCATCATAAGTGGATGTACCTCTTCCTATTTCGTCAAAGATAATTAAACTATTTTCAGTAGCATAAGTTAAAGCTTTTTGAGCTTCTAACATTTCTACCATAAATGTACTTTTACCTGATACAAGGTCATCTGCTGCACCAATCCTAGTAAAAATTTGATCAAATATAGGTAATGTTGCTGAATCACATGGTACATATGCTCCCATTTGAGCCATGATACTTATTATAGCAACTTGTCTCATATATGTTGACTTACCTGACATATTAGGTCCCGTAATGAGATAAATAAACGTTTCATCATCAAGATGGCAATCATTAGGTACATAATCATTATGATCCATCACTCTCTCAACAACAGGATGTCTTGAGTTTTCTAAATGTAAAACTTTATCATCACTAAATGTAGGTTTGACATAATTATATTTTTGAGCAATTTCAGCAAAACTTTGTAAACAATCAAGTTCTGAAATGATTTTCGCTTGCTTTTGTAAACGTTCCGTGTACGTTTTAATGTGTTCTCGTAATTTAACAAATAATTCATATTCTAACTCTACTGCTTTATCTTCAGCACCAAGTATTATATCTTCTTTTTCTTTTAATTCATCCGTAATAAATCGTTCAGCATTAGATAATGTTTGTTTTCGATTATAGCCAAACGCTTCAGGTTGAAAATTATTTAAGTTTGCACGTGTAATTTCTATAAAATAACCAAACACTTTATTAAAACTAATCTTCAATGACTTAATACCTGTACGTTCACGTTCTTTTGCTTGTAATTCTGCAAGCCAAGTTTTACCATTTTTTGAAGCTTCTAAATATTCATCTAGTTGCGTGTTGAATCCTTTTTTAAATAAACCACCATCTTTGATGGAAATAGGCGGCTCTTCAACTAAACTTTCTTCTAAAATTTGTAACAAGTCATCTAAAGGTTCCAATTCTTTAAATTGCGTGGTAGTTTGTGCATCCAATTCATTGAGTAATGCTTTTATATGAGGTATTTCGGATATAGAATGCTTTAGTTGTATTAAATCTCTTGCATTTACGTTTCCGTAACTCACTCTTCCTACAAGTCGTTCTATGTCATACACTTGATTTAAATGATTACGTAATGTATCTCTTTCAATAAAACGGTCCATAAACTCTTCAACAATATTTAATCTGTCGTTGATTTGTTGTTTATTAATTAATGGGCGATCAATCCACTGCTTTAAACGTCTAGCACCCATTGGTGTTTTTGTCTCATCCATTAACCATAACAAGGTCCCTTTTTTTGATTTTAATCGTATGCTTTCTGTCAGCTCTAAATTTCTCTTTGCATAATAATCCATCTTCATATAATCAACTGCAGCATATTCAATCACTTCCTCAATGTGAGATAAGTCTCGCTTTTGTGTGTGATGAATATAATCTAGCAATAATTGAGTTGTGTCATGCATTAACTGATGTGTCAACTGATTCATATCATAATCTTCATCAGATATATCTTCACGAACAGTAATCGTCTCAGTTATCATGTTGATTTGTCTTTTTAATTCTTCAGATAGAGCTTGCTTTATGACAATTTCATTGGGATTAATTGTTGTAATCTCATTAAGCAAGGTTGCTGTATCTTTGAAATGAGTTACTTTGAGTTCTCCTGTAGAAACATCACAATAGCATAATCCAAATTCTTCATTTTCGATAAAACTTAAAATATAATTATTTTTCTTTTCATCCATACCACTTTGATCCATAACAGTTCCTGGTGTGACGATTCTTACAACTTCTCTTCTAACCATTCCTTTTGTTTGCTTTGGATCTTCCATTTGTTCACATATAGCGACCTTATACCCATTATTAATCAATGTTTCAATGTAATTATCAGCAGAATGATATGGTACGCCACACATCGGAATAGGATTTTCTTTTTTAGCATCTCTTTTCGTCAATGTTATTTCAAGTACTCTTGATGCTTCTTTAGCATCATCAAAGAACATTTCATAGAAATCTCCAAGTCTAAAAAATAGCAAACAATCATCATATTCAGATTTTATCTTTAAATATTGTTGCATCATTGGTGTAATGTTAGCCATTTCTATTTTCACAACCCTTATTCTTATATCTTTATTTATATTATATGTATCAATTTATGGTTTTTAACTCATTCATTTTAACATATATGTTTTTGAAACGCTTTTGTGTAATAGATACAAAAAGTACGCTTTCATATGAACAGATATCAACATTTTACTTATAATCCCCTATTCATCAAGCGTACTTCAAATAAATATTAATTTTTGTTAAATCTATCTAGTAAACCTCTTCTTTTCAAAATAATAAGCAATATATAACTAATTAAAGCCCCAATAAAGCTTGATACTATGAACATAAGCATTAATGGTTTAATAAAGAAATCTTGAAGTCCTAAAAACCATGCTAAAGGTATACACATTAAACTACCAATAACACCAGTCCCTAACACTTCACCAACTGAAGCCATAAAAATATGCTTCCTATACATATAAAACAGACTTGAAAGTAAGACACCTATCATACTTCCTGGAAAAGCAAATGCACTTCCAGTTCCAAATGAAATTCGTAGTACAGAAGAAATAAAAGCTTGCGCTAAACCATACCATGGTCCAACGAATACAGCACATAATACATTTACAAAATGTTGAACGGGTGCGGCTTTAATTGGACCTAAAGGAATGACAATTAAACTACTTAACACGACATTAATAGCTATTAAGAATGCTGTGATGGTCAACTTTCTAATATTCATTGTGCTTAACTCCTCTAAAATAATTATTCATTATGTTCTTTTTTATTATATTCATTGAGTCTATCTTCCATTGTTTTGACCATCATTTGTAGTAAATCATTCGCCTCGTATTGTGCTGAACGAAATTCTTCAACAATAGGTAATTCATTAATTTCATCTTTTAGATACTGAATTTTAGCTTCAGATTGCTCGAGTGCATTTTGTTTTCCATAATTTTGAAAATTAACCGATTGTTTTTGTTGCGCTTTCAAACGATTCATCTTTTGTTTTATTGCTTGATTATTATGAATTTGTTTTTCTACATTATGATAATCTTGAACAACTTCTAGTTTTCCAATTTTCTCTGCTAAACTTTCGACTTTTCGTATGATTTCTTTTTCACTATACATATTATTGTGTCACCATTGAACGTTGATGTTCTTGTATAAATGTTCCATTTAAAGAATATTGTTTTGCCTCGTCAATTTTGACATCAACGAGTTTACCAATGCTCTCTCTTGGTCCTTTAAAATTCACAAGTTTATTTTTATCAGTATAGCCTGCTAGAACACTCTCATCTTTTTTACTAGAACCTTCACATAATACCGTAACAATCTTACCTTCATACTGACTCATTGCTTGTTGAGAATACATTCCAACCTTCTTATTAAGTCTTTGCAAACGTTCTTTTTTCACTTCTAAAGGTACATTATCCTTCATTTTAGCTGCTGGTGTTCCATCTCTTTGTGAATATAAATATGTGTACGCATGCTCAAATTGAACGTCATCATATAATGTTAATGTTTCTTCAAATTGTTCTTCAGTTTCATTTGGATAACCTACTATAATATCAGTAGTTAAAGCTACGTTAGGGATAGCTTCCTTTATTCTTGAAACTAAATCAAGATAACTCTCTCTTGTATATTTACGACCCATTATCTTTAGTACTTGGTTATTACCTGATTGTACCGGTAAATGGATATGCGGTACTATGTTCCCACCTTTAGCTATAACTTCAATCATTCGATCTGTAAAGTCCCAAGGATGACTTGTTGTAAAACGAACTCGAGGTATATCAATTTTAGAAATATCTTCCAATAAGTCACCTAATTCATAATCCAGACCTTCGATATCTTTACCATATGAATTTACATTTTGACCTAATAAGGTAATTTCTTGATAACCTTCTCTTGCTAATTCTCTAACTTCATCAATGATGTCCTCTGGACGACGACTACGTTCTTTTCCTCTAGTAAAAGGAACAATACAATAAGTACAAAACTTGTCGCAACCATACATAATATTAACCCAAGCTTTAATGTGACCGTCACGCACTTTAGGTAAATTTTCGATGATGTCTCCCTCTTTAGACCATACTTCAACTACCATCGCTTTTGATAAGTATGCCTCTTCTAAAATTTCAGGTAAATGATGAATGTTGTGTGTCCCAAAAACCATATCTACATTTTGATAAGATTTTAATATTTTATTTACGACTGATTCTTCTTGAGACATGCAACCGCACACCCCAATTAAACAATCTGGTCGTTCTTTTTTTAAATGTTTTAAATTTCCTATTTCACTAAAGACTTTATTTTCAGCATTTTCTCTAATGGCGCATGTATTAATCAAAATCACATCCGCTTCATTAATATCAGATGTAGCACTATATCCTAATGCATTTAAGATTCCTGCCATAACTTCAGTGTCATGTGCATTCATTTGACATCCATATGTTTTAATTAAAAAAGTACGACCTTTACCCATACCTTTGTATTTTTCATCTATATGAAAATCTCTGTTATATTGAACTTCTTGTTTTCCTCTTTTTTTAGCTTCTTTTAAGCTAGGTGGCTGATACACTTGTTCAAAGTATTTACTATAATCTTTCTCAGCTTTACGATCACGTTCTGCTAGAATATTTATCGTTCCAGCCTTTCTTTGCTCTTCATTCACTTTGAAAATCCTTTCTATATGCCCATAATCATTACTTCATTATATTAAATTTATAGTCAAAGTGCAAAAAGACATGTATATGATGTTACAGCTATCTTTTATAATTAACTTATTAGCTTTTTATTACAGTAATCGATGTAAATCATATCTAAATGTTTATTTGGACATCATTTATTTATAATATATCAGTTGATAAAAGTCTTTTATATCATATTTTCTGTGTGACAATGCATAGCGTCTGAAGCATACCGATATTTTCTTACAAAATTTTAAGAGCCTTCAACACTATAGCATGTTAGGCTCTTAAATAGACAAGATAAGAAATATTATTCTAATTTACACTTAGTCGTATTTTCCTGTAAGCGTTTCAATTTCTATTCCTTCAGGTACGTGATAAAACTTAACTTGACTAATAATACTTGGACATTCTAATTCAACCATTCTATCATTTAATTTTTGAATTAAAATAAGACATTCACTCATTTCACCTTGAACTGTTGTTTCTAACGGGCCTACTCTGAAATGCAAACCTGAATCATCAATAATTTTAATTGCCTCATCAACATATGGAATAACATCGTTGTTGTTCGGTGTTTTTGGAATAATTTGAATACTCATTAATGTATCTTGCATGTTTCATCTCTCCAATTAAGTTTTATAATATTATTTTAACACGCGTTAGAATTTAATTATGCACGTTCTATAGCTTTTTTCATTGCATCTGCAAAGTCGTACATTAAATCACCCCAATTATCTTTATTTTCACGGTTTTTGCGTGAACTTTTTCTATTTTTAAACAGCTCTTTTCTTAACTGAGCTGTCAGTTCTAATTGCACTCCTCCTTGGGTTTGAGTCATATTAACAATATTATTTTCTTGAGTTCCAGAAATATGGTGTGGTGCTTCTTGCACACTAATTCCTATATCTTCAAGGGATTCAGTGATTAACTCAATGAGTCGGTCATCACTACCTCCTATATAAGCCACGCTTTCATTCCCTTCACAACCATGTATGGCTACAGTTCTTTGACTACCTCTCACTAAATCTAATGCAATTTGGTCATCATAGTGTGTAGAAGTCACATGTAACTCATTATTTCCCTCACTTCTCATACCTTTAAAGGAAAAATAGTTATAGTTGCCACGATGTGCAATCGTATATGCTAATTCAGTTGTGGCAGGTTCAATTCCACCGCCGTGTATTGCTAATATAGTGACCATGCTAGAACGATTTTCAAACTCTATTTCCCAATCTTTTCCTTCTTTAGTTAATTCTTTTAATTCCGTCATAGATTTGAATTTGTCCATATTAACCTCCGAAAAATCATCTTATATTTTTATTATTCCCAAAATTCATATTCTTAAAATCTTTTTACAAAATCTTTTACATATTTATTAAAAAAATAAAATTATTGCATTGATTAGGACTGTTCATTTAACTGTTCGCCTTATTTATATATTTAATAATAACTCTGAGAAAAATTTCATCTTTTAATTACTTTACCTATATTTTTAAAATAATTTGGAATAAATTATGTCATTCTTATATTATTTACCTTTAGATGAGATGGGTGATTAATCGTATAAAAAACGTTAAATAAGAATTACATTATTGAATCGTTATGCTTTTGATAAGCAATATAAATATAAAATAAGAGTGAGCAGAATTAAAATGTTATTCTGACCCACTCTTTAAATATGTTATTTCCCTATATGCATGTTCTATAATACTTTTTAAATTGAACTATACTTCTTGATTTTCTATCGTAATCATTAAAGTTATTAGATAAGAAATTTCAGTAAAATTGGATAGTCATGATGTATCATATTAAAAGTACACCTTCGTTTTTATTTTACCTACTTATTTTGACGCAATTCTAGTTACTATGAATGAGTATCCTTTATAAAAATTGTGCAGTTAAGTCGTTAAAAGTTTCTTCTGTAATATGAATGTCTCTTTTAGCTAATGCCTCATGTTCTAGTTCTGAAATTTGCGATTCATAAGAAGGTGTTGTTGTATCTTGATAAACGATACCTTTAACCAATGACTCATGATCCAACACAGTTTTCATAGCAAGTTGTTTATCTGTGTTGTCATAGCCCTCAATATCATCGATACTTGTTAAATGTTCTTTAAACCAGTCATAAGTATTCACTTTATTGTAAGTAACACAAGGTGAGAAAACATTAACAAAAGAAAAACCATCATGATGAATCGCAGCTTCAATCATTTTAGTTAATGCCTTTATATCACTTGAGAATCCTTGTGCTACAAAAGTTGCACCAGAGGATAGTGCCAATTCCAATGGAGCTACATTCTTTTCTATATTTCCTTTAGGTGTTGATTTAGTTACAAATCCTTTAGCTGAGGAAGGTGATGTTTGTCCTTTAGTTAATCCATATATTTGATTGTCCATGACAATATACGTCATATTCATATTACGTCTAAGAGCATGAATAGTATGTCCCATTCCTATTGCATAGCCGTCTCCATCGCCACCAGAAGCGATAACTGTTAAATCTTTGTTTGCCATTTTAACGCCTTGCGCTAGAGGCAATGCACGACCATGAATAGAATGCACGCCATAAGAATTAATATAACCTGATAGTCTACCAGAACAACCAATCCCTGTAATGATTGCTACATCTTCTGGTTCTAAACCAATATTCGCTGTCGCTTTTTGTATAGCAGCTTGAACTGAAAAGTCACCGCAACCAGGGCACCAGTTTGGCTTCACATTATTTCTAAAATCTTTAAATGTAGCCAATTACACCAACTCCTTTAACTCTTTAGCAATTTCTAAACCTTTTTCTTCAATTTCATAAGGTAAGAAAGGTTTCCCATCGTATTTTGTTTGATTAACTAATTTATCATTAACTTGTGTGTTCATTTTTAAAATACTTGATAATTGTCCTTGATAATTATGTTCTGCAACTATTACTTTCGAAGCTTTATTAATAGCTTGTTGAACAATATCTTTAGGGAAAGGATGTAATTGTCGAATATGCATCGTATTCACTTTTACACCTTGTCGTTCTAGTCTTTCTGCCCCTTCTCCAATAGCACCTTTAGTAGATATAAATCCTATATACAGTATATCTGCTTTGTCATCATGTTCATTGAGTAACACAGGATTATTGATAACCAAGCTTTCAGTTTTGCGCATTCGTTTTTCCATCTGATTCTGACGATTCATAGGCGCCTCACTTGGCTTCCCTTCTTCATTATGTTCAACACCTGTTACATGATGTATACCACCTTTAACACCTGGTATTGGTCGTGGTGATACGCCACTAGCTGTTAATGCATATCTTTTAAAGTATGCTTTATCATCTTCAGCTCTCTCGATATCTGACTGTATTATTTCTCCACGACGAATATCGATTTTATTATAATCGAGCGTTTTAACAGTTTGTTTTCCTAATGATAATTGTAAATCACTTAACAGAATGACTGGACATTGGTATTCTTCAGCTAAATTAAATGCTTCCATAGTAAGATAAAACGCATCTTCAGCATCTGTAGGAGCAACGACAATTTTCGGAATATCACCATGGGTACCATAAATCATTTGTAATAAATCTGATTGCTCTTGCTTTGTTGGTAAGCCAGTAGAAGGACCACCTCTTTGAGTATTAATAATGACTAACGGCGTTTCAGTCATACCAGACAAACCAATAGATTCCATCATTAAGGAAAGACCTGGACCTGCACTTGCTGTAAATCCTCGTACGCCTGCATAGTTAGCACCAATCGCCATCGTTGCTGCTGCTATTTCATCTTCAGTTTGAACGACAGTACCATCAACTTTAGGTAGATTGGCAATCATGTATTCCATAATTTCAGAAGCTGGCGTAATTGGATAAGCAGACATAAATCTTGATCCAGCTGCTATTGCTCCTAATCCAATTGCGTCATTACCTATCATATATAAATGAGGATGACCGCTACCATTCTCTAACGTAAAGTCTCCATTAACGTTGGTAACTTGTTGTTTCATTAAATCATAACCCATATTAAGAGCTTGTATATTCATATCAACAACTTTATTACCTTTTTTTGAAAACATGTTATCGATTAAAGTTTCAAAAGTTGATGTGTTTAAATCCATCAGTGCAGACGTCGCACCAATTGCCACCATATTCTTCATTAATGCTGTTCCAAGTTCCTTTGCCGTGCTAGTGAATGGTAACTCAATTAATTGAGCCACACAGTTCTCTGGCTTTTGGGGTTTTGCTTTAGCATCTGCAATTATAATACTATCTTCTCTCATTTCATGATGATTTAATTCAATCGTTTCCTGGTCAAAAGCAATGAGTATATCTAAATCATCACTAATCGCATGCACAGGCGATGTTGAAACTCTTATCTTATTATTAGTATGGCCACCTTTTATACGACTAGAAAAGTGTCTATATCCATACAAAAAATAACCTTTTCTATTCATTGCAGTAGCAAAGATTTCACCGGTAGATTCAATACCTTCGCCTTGCTGACCGCCCACTTTCCATGATATTTGTGATTTCATATCACATGCCTCCTGTGGTATTAATTCACTTTCTATGATAACAAAATAAACCACTGTTTTACTATTTCAACAGTGGTACAAGTTTAAATTCATACTAATGGACTATATCCTTTTAAATTTGGAAAGGATGGTCCTCATTTATTAACAGTCTCTTTATTTGAATCGTTTTACCTTCTTTATCTAAATCTATGATAACTCCTGATAATACGCCTCGCCCATCATCTGGAACAACATGCCTTTGTGGCAAACTGGTAATAAAACGTTGAATAACTTCATCTCTATTGATACCTAAAATACCATCGTAATAACCTGTCATTCCGACATCTGTGATATATCCTGTGCCATGAGGTAATATACGATCGTCAGAAGTTTGAATATGTGTATGAGTACCAACAACAGCGCTCACTCTGCCATCTAAATACCAACCCATAGCATTTTTTTCAGATGTAGTTTCAGCGTGAAAATCTACAAATATGTATGGTGTAGATTTTTGAGCTTCCTCGATTAACTGGTCAGCCTTTTTAAATGGATCATCAATATCTTGCATAAATGAACGCCCTTGTAAATTAATAATAGCCAATTTAATATCGTTAATTTTTATTATTCTCATACCTGTTCCTGGAGCTTCATCAGGAAAATTTGCAGGTCTAACCATTCGATGAGCATCATCAATAAAATCGTAAATTTCTCTTTGACCATATGTATGATTACCCATAGTCATGAAATCCACGCCTTCTCTTAGAAGTTGTTTGTAAATTTTTTCTGTTAATCCTTTACCGTGTGCGGCATTTTCAGCGTTTACTATAGAAACTGTTGGGTGATAAGCTTGTTTAATTTTAGGTAAATAAGTAGTCATCATTTTCCTGCCCACTTTACCAACGATGTCACCTATAAACAATATTCTCATTTCTGTTCATCCTCTCATAAATTAAGTTTAATGGATACTGTACTATAATAAAAGTCTCATCAACAAATTAATTATTCTGAAAATTAAAAGACTTTACTTTTTTGTATTTATGTATTGTGTTAATATAAAACTAATAAAAATATAGGAGTTGTTTATTCATTCATGTCTATTAATATTGATCCTGAAAAATTTGCTGAATTAGTTGTAACTTCAAATCCAGCCAAATCTGATGAAGCTGAAGATATCGCTAAAGAAAGTTTAATTTTATACATTAATGCTTATCGTTTAGCAGAAAAATATGCAAACATCGCTACAAATTGCTATGATACAGCTGAAATTTTAAAAGAAATTAATGAAGTTGATTTACAATTAAAATAAATCATTATATCCGAGCGTTTATACGCTCGGTTTTTTATATTATATTTAATAAGCCACTGGCCGTAGATACGGTCAGTGGCTTATGGAATTATTTAGCATATTCTATTGCTCTAGTCTCTCGAACAACTGTCACTTTGATATGTCCAGGATATTGTAACTCTTCTTCAATTTGGTTCTTAATATCTCTTGCCAATCTATATGATTTTAAATCATCAATTTCTTCAGGTGAGACGACTACACGAATCTCTCTACCAGCTTGTATAGCAAATGCTTTTTCTACCCCATCATAACTTTCAGATAACGTTTCGAGTCTCTCAAGTCTTCTAATATAATTTTCAAGTGTCTCTTTACGTGCACCTGGTCGCGCAGCTGATAATGCATCTGCTGCTGCAACTAAAATAGAAATGATAGAGGTTGGTTCAACATCACCATGATGTGAGTGAATAGCATTAATAATTATGTTATTTTCATTATATTTCTTGGCTAATTCAACACCTATTTCTACGTGACTACCTTCAACTTCATGATCAATAGCTTTACCAACATCATGTAATAATCCTGCACGTTTAGCTAGAGTAACATCCTCTCCTAGTTCTGCTGCAAGCATACCTGAGAGGTGGGCAACTTCAATTGAATGTTTAAGTACATTCTGACCATAACTAGTTCGATAATTTAATCGACCCAAAATTTTCACTAAATCAGGATGCATATTGTGTACATTTATTTCAAAAGTAGCTTGTTCTCCAGCATCTCTTATGATATCGTCTACTTCCTTTCTAGCTTTTTCGACCATATCTTCAATACGTCCAGGATGAATACGTCCATCAGAAACTAAATTAACTAGTGCAGTTCTAGCAATTTCACGTCTAATTGGATCAAAGCCTGATAAAATAACTGCTTCTGGTGTGTCATCAATGATTAAATCAATGCCAGTAAGTGTTTCTAACGTACGTATATTTCTACCTTCTCTACCTATGATACGACCTTTCATTTCATCATTAGGCAGATTTACGACTGAAACAGTTGATTCAGTTGTATGTTCTGCTGCTAATCTTTGTACAGTTGTAGCAAGTAATTCTTTAGCTGTCTTATCAACTTTTTCTTTCGCTTCTTTTTCTTTTTCTTTAACAAGTATTGCAATATCTTGTGACAGTTCTTCTTCAACTCTTTGAAGCTGTTCTTTCACAGCTTCTTCTTGAGTGAGACCGGAGATGCGTTCTAATTCTTGTTCATGCTTCATTATTAATGTTTGAACACTACTCTCTTTTGCATCTACTTGTTGTTGTCTTTCTTCAAGTTTTGATTCTTTTTGTTCCAAAATCTCATCTTTTTTATCTAAAAGATCAGATTTCCGATCCAAATTTTCTTCTTTTTGAAGAAGTCGGGTTTCTTGTCTTTGAAGTTCACCACGTCTTTCACGCAGTTCATTCTCAGCTTGTTCTTTTAAAATTTGGTTCTCTTCTTTTGCCTCAAGTAATTTTTCTTTTTTAATATTGTCTGCTTCTTTATTAGCATAGCTAACAATATCATCGGCAGTTTGTCTTGCTTGAACTTGTTTTTGGTGTAATAAATTTCGGGCAACAATATACCCTACAACAACGCCTAGAATAATCCCCAGCAAAATGAGTAGGAGGCTTAATAAATTCACATAAACACCTCCTTTATCTAGGGTTTGCTTTGTATATCAAAATCAATATGATTATATGAAATTATATAAGAATCATACATACTAATTGTACGTTTATCGACAGATATGTGTCAAGATATGAAATTGCACTACACTCACTTTAAATTGCTTTTCTTAAAGAACAAATCAAAAACTACAAAAAAAGATGGCTAATTGAGCCATCCTTTTACTTAATCAACTAAAAAACTATTCATCAAATAAAGTTTTTGGTGAATCGTCTTCATTTTCATTTTCATCCACATCACCATCGAAAATACCTAACTTTTCACGTAACTTACGGTCAATTTCTTCTTTGATTTGTGGATTTTCCTTAAGATAATTTTTGACGTTTTCTTTACCTTGCCCCATTCTATCTCCATTATAAGAATACCAGGCACCTGATTTATCAACGATATCATTCTCTACACCTAAATCAATGAGCTCTCCTTCCTTAGAGATACCTTGACCATACATAATATCTACTTCTGCAACTCTAAATGGAGGTGCAACTTTATTTTTCACAACTTTTATTTTGGTTCTGTTACCTACAATGTCTTGACCTTGTTTTAACTGCTCTGCTCTTCTTACCTCTAAACGTACAGAACTATAGAATTTTAGGGCTCTACCACCGGGCGTTGTTTCAGGATTCCCGAACATCACGCCAACCTTTTCACGAATTTGGTTAATAAATATAGCTGTAGTATTAGATTTAGAAATAGCCCCTGATAACTTTCTTAATGCTTGAGACATTAATCTTGCTTGTAAACCAACATGAGTATCTCCCATTTCACCTTCAATTTCAGCTTTAGGTGTTAAGGCTGCTACTGAATCGACAACAACAATGTCCACAGCACCACTACGAACAAAAGCTTCGGCGATTTCAAGACCTTGCTCACCATGATCTGGTTGAGATAAGTATAAATTGTCAATATCTACACCTAATGCTTGTGCATATACTGGATCGAGAGCGTGTTCAGCATCGATAAATGCTGCTACACCGCCGTTTTTTTGTACTTCAGCGATAGCATGTAAAGCTACTGTCGTCTTACCCGAACTTTCAGGTCCATATATTTCGATAATTCTTCCTTTAGGATAACCTCCAACCCCTAATGCATTATCAACTGTGACAGAACCACTTGAAGTACTTGATACTCTGCGACCTTTATTATCGCCTAACTTCATAACGGCACCTTTACCAAAAGATTTTTCCATATTTTTAATGACTGTATCTAAAGCTTTTTGACGTTCATTATCCAAAACGAGACCTCCTACTACAGAAAGTTATCTGTATAATATCTTATACTTACTATACAAGTATTTTAAGCAAAACACAAGTCTTTTGCGAATATTTGTTCGCATTTATTGTGTTTTAGCTGATACAAAAACGAACAAACGTACTTATATTTTTAGCGAAAATTTAAAATTTACTATTTATTAAGCCAATTTAATAATCTAATCATCGCATAATTTTGACTTCTGCTTCTCAATAAATTACGACTTTGAGACATCTTAAATGTTTCGATATCGAAATTATTTCCATCATAAATTCCTAAATATACAATATTATCTTTATTTAAAAGTACAATACCCAAATCTGTTTGGTACAAATCCCTGACATATTGAGCAGCATTGAATAAAACGGTATTAAACTCACAAGTTATATCAATAAATTGGTTAGAATGTGGTAGCATACCTTTAACTAGATTTTTACTGTCAGCATTTTTTAATCGAGTAAACAAAGCTCCATTAGTTACACCGTCATAAATAGCAAAATTCTGTTTTGCACTATTTATAACTGATTCTTCAATGCTAACTTCGTCTGAACCAAAATAATAAGTACCAATCCTATTTAAAATTTCATCTCGAATAGGCTTAATAAGCAGTTGACATCGTTCCTTACTTTCGGCATTGGCTGTTAATCTAACATATACTTCATGCGTACCTGCAAGAGGTGCGATTGTCGGATTAGTTTGTTCATCTATAAGATCAATTAATAGTGTTTCTAATTTTGACTCTCCTATACCAGCAAATCTAAGTAATTCAGAAAAGATAACTTCATCTTTATCCATAAGATAAGATAATAATTCATTCTTCGCCATAGGTTGCATTTCTTTCGGTGGACCTGGTAGTAGAATTATTTTTTGTTTATCTAATTCTACAAGCATACCAGGAGCCATACCATGTTTATTTGGTAAAACTATGGCATCTTCAATCACTAATGCTTGTTGCTTATTATTAGAGGTCATATCTTGACCTTGTTCTTTAAAATAGTTTTTGATAAAGTTTAACGATGTTTCATCCGTCACTAGATTTTTTCCTAATACTTTAGCTACAGTATGTTTAGTTAAATCATCTTTTGTTGGCCCTAAGCCACCTGTTAAAACAATGGTATCAAATCTAGATAGACATTGCTTTATTACATATTCTAACCTTTGAGGGTTATCACCAATAACTGTGTGTTCTACTACACTTTTACCAATACTATTAAAAAGTTTTGAAAGATATTGCCCGTTTGTATTAGCTATTTGACCTAGTAATAGTTCAGAGCCAACAGCTACTATTGAAATATTCATCAATGATATACTCCCTAATATTTATATTGTCTTTTCAATAAGTCCATTATATATTTTTTTGTAATATAAATCGAAAATAAGAATCTTTATAGAAACAGTTTATATATATGTATCACAGAACTGTCATCTAATATAACTTAAACATAACATCACATTTTTTATAAGATGCTGAAATTACATTTATATAAAAGATTTACCAGATGTATATCAATATTACATCTGAAAAGTGAAATATTAAATCAATTCTAGTAAATGTTTTATCTTCTTTGTCACAATAGATCAATTAAAAAAATAAAAGGTTTGCAACCCATCTAGAGTAGGAAACAAACCTTTGACAAAGATAACTAAATCAAAATGTATATATTTTTAGAGAGTATGATTATATAACAAATTGATATGGTACTTTATAGATGAAATAAATTTACAAGCTCAATTTTTAAATTACACATTTATTTAGAATGTTTAAATACATCTCTTCCTTTATAAAAATATTCAATACCTGAAAGAATAGTAAAGAATACTCCAATGTATAATAACCACACTCCAATTGGGAAATGTACATAGTGCATGAAAGGATCGCCGAATAAAATCCATATAATTGCAACCATTGTCACTGCAGTTTTTATTTTTCCAAGTTGCCCTGCAGCACTTACAAACCCTTGTTCAATTTGTAGTAATCGTAATCCTGTAACAGCAAATTCTCGAGCAATAATAATAATAGCAACGACAGAATTAGTAAAACCAAGTTGCACCATAACAATTAATGCACTCGCGACCAATAATTTGTCTGCAAGTGGATCTAAGAATTTCCCCATATTAGTAACTAATTGCCATTTGCGGGCAAGATAACCATCAGCAAAATCACTTAATGATGCAACCACAAATATGATAGCACTAATTAATATTTCAATTCTGATATGATTTCCACCTAAAATTGAAATTTGCCCAAAACCAAAATCAACTAAAGCAAATAAAATAAAAAATGGTATTAAAATAACTCTAAATACCGTTATTTGATTCGGTATATTCATATTAAATCCTCATTTCTAAAACATATATTTATATAATTAATATTGCGAGTATCCAAACGATTAAAGATATTAAAATAATGAAACCCATCCACATCAACAATTGAAACACTTCTTTAGATTGACGTTGGTAAGGGGGTTCATACCCATTAGAAAATGTTTGTATCACATCATCAATTTGATATTGTGTTTCAGGAATCTCATCTTGATGTGCTTCAATAAGTTGATTTGGTTCGATATTTACAACTTTAGCGTATTTTCTAATAAAACCTTCAGTATAATCACTCTTGGCTAGTTCATTAAAATCATTGTTTTCTATATGTATTAACGTTTGACGCTTTAACTGAGTTCTTTGTTCTAATTCACTTAGTGTCATACCCAATCTTTCACGTCTACTTTTCAACACTTCACCAATCGTTTTCACTCAAAGTCCTCCTAGACATTATTCAAAGAAACCAAACCCTCCACCAAATGGATCTCCAAAATCTAAATTATTCTTACTTTGAACCGTATGTTTCTTCATTTCTTCATATCGAATCTCTTGATTTTCATTTTCTCTCAATTCAATAATATAGTCAAAATCTTCCATATTATAATTGCACGACTCTACAAATAAATCTGGATGTTCAACAACTTTTATTGAGGGTAACGTCATAACCTCTCTCACCAATTCTTGGTGTTCAGGGTTCAATTCACGTGCTGTTACCGCACCATCAATGATATATACGTGATTAGAATCATATTCACCTTTAAATAGTGAACGCCTTACTGTTTGTTTAATTAAAGTTGAGCTAATGAATAACCATCTTTTATGTGCACAAACACTTCCAGCTACAATAGATTCAGTTTTACCAACTCTAGGCATTCCACGTATTCCGATTAATTTATGTCCCTCTTCTTTAAATAACTCAGCTAAAAAATCAACAAGTAATCCTAAATCTTCTCGTTCAAATTTAAAAGTCTTTTTATCATCAGCATCCTGTTCAATATATCTACCGTGTCGTACAGCGAGTCTATCTCGTAATTCAGGAACTCTTAACTTTGTAATTTCTATTTCATTAATTTCTTTTACAATTTGTTCGAACCTTTCGACCTTTTCTAGTTGATCTGTTTTGATTAACAATCCCCTTTTTCCCTGATCAACACCATTAATTGTAACAATACTAATACCGAGCATTCCAAGCAAACTTGAAATATCACCGAGTAAGCCAGCACGATTTACAGTTATCTCATATTCTAAGTACCACTCTTTCCTTTTTGCAAAAGTCATCTCTTGACCACCCCTTGTTAACAACGAAGCACATGAAAACTTTGTTTATCATATTATAACACCAATAATAAAAAGATACTTCTTTTATTATTACTTATATGTTGCTCCTATAACAATTGAAATAAGAAAACTTATCTTTTACTGACAAAGCATTTAAATATACCATCCGCCATTTACTTTGTGGACCGTTCCCGTTATACTTTTTGACATAGTACTACACAAGTATGCACAAGCATGTGCCACTTCAGAGGGATCAATCATTCTTTGCTGAGGTAACTCTGCTACTATATTCGATAACTCATCTTTAGACCATACATCGCTCATTTTTCCTTTTACCATGCCTGGTGTAATAGCATTTACAGTTACTGAAGTTAAAGCTAATTCTTGACTTAATGCTTTAACAAAACCAATTTGAGCACTTTTCATTGCTGAATAGATTGTCTCTAAACTAGCTCCAGTTTCTCCCCAAATTGATGAAATAACAATGATACGTCCATTGTTACTCTGCCTTAAAATATCAATAAAGTAGCGAGTCAAACGTATAAATTGTCTTACATTTAATGCATAACTATTATCGATGTCACAATCACTCATATCTTGTAACATGCCATATAATGCTGTCCCACTGGTATAAATCAGACAATCTAGCTCGTCAATGTGTCCAAAGTAATCTTCGAGTTTTATATCTTTGGTTAAATCACATTGAATAAATGTAATTTTGCTATTTTTAAATTGATTACTTAAATCAGAATATTGAGCTGAATGATAATGTAAGAAGACTTCATAACCTTCAAATAGCAGTCGTTTTACAATGGCACGCCCTATTGTTCCAGAACCACCTATGACTAGCGCTTTCATCTATTTTCCATCTCCAGACGACTATCAACAAGTTGGTCAAAGTTCAAGAATAATTCGGAAGTTTCATTTACACTCTCTAACGTAATATTTTCTACGATATCTAGCATATCAAATACACTCACTCCCTCGAAATAGAGTTTTGCATATTGATTAGCTATATATTCTGGAGAATTTAAACTTGATATGAATTCTCCAATAAATTGCTTTTTCAACAAATCAAATGCTTCTTGATCTTTAAGGTTTCCTTTATATTTTCTTAATTCATCCATTATTAGTTGTTTAAATAGATCAGGCTGTTGTGTTGCACTAGTAATAATTGAAAAACTGTAACTTGGTTCCAATACAAATTGATAACCGAATGTTTCATCTATTAAATCTTTATTTAAAAGTTGTTGATAAAACTCAGTTTCCTCACCAAAAACTAATTCGTAGAAAAAAGTCATTTCCAAATCTCTTTGAACAAATTTCGTTGCACTTTCATCTAATGGTTCATTTTTAAAACCTAACATCAATCGTGGTGACTGTAATTTCATTTTCTCGGAAACAAACCGTTGATTTACCTCTCTAGGCTCATCAATTTGCGCACGTTCAATACGTGGTTGATAAGTTTTATCTCTTTGATTTTCATGCTTTTCCACAAGTTTAATTATCGATTGAGGACTAACATCGCCTACCACAAACAACACCATATTAGAGGGATGATAAAATGTTTCATAACATAAGTATAAATCATCTTTAGTTATTTCATAAATGCTTTCAACACTACCAGCAATATCCACCCGTATCGGGTGTTTGGAATACATAGCCCTTAAAGTATTAAACATTAATTTATATCCTGGTTGTTCCTGGTACATTTTAATTTCCTCAGCTATAATCCCTTTTTCTTTATTAACTGTTTCTTCAGTAAAATAAGGTGTTTCTACCATATTGAGGAGACGTTTAATGTTACTTTCAATATTACTTGTTGCGCTAAATAAATAACTCGTACGATCAAAGCTTGTAAAAGCATTAGCTTGCGCATTCTCTTCGGCAAATGCAGTAAATAAATCTTCATCTTCTTTTTCAAACAATTTATGTTCTAAAAAGTGTGCCACACCGTCAGGAACTTCTACAAATTGCTGACTACCTATGGGCTTAAAATGATTGTCCAATGAACCAAACTGTGTTGTGTAGGTCACATACGTTTTTTGAAAACCAGGCTTTGGTATGACAAATAATTTCAACCCATTATCAAACTCATGTTCGAAAACTTTCTCATCTATAAGTTCATATTGATGTGTTTTCATCAGTGTTGGTCTCCTTTCGTTAGTACATAAATTGTATCTAGAACAGCTTCATTTGCCAATTTAATAACATCTGTCTTCGTCACTCGATTCACTGCATTTATAAAATCTTGATCTGTTTGCTGGTGGTTTAATAATAATTGATTATGCAGTATTTCAATTATACTTTTGGGTCTATCTGATGCTTCGTGTCTATGAGAAATAATGATTTTTTTAGCTAATTCAATTTTATTAGAATCGAAATCTCCATTTTTTATCTTATCAAACTCTTTGATAACAGTTTCTTTTGCTTGCTCATATTTCTCAGCAGAAACTCCACTTAAAACAAATAAAAATCCGTTTTTACCATCAATTTGTGAATGTATAGAGTATGCCAAACTTTGCTTTTCTCTGACTTCGTTAAATAGTACTGAGGAAGGATCTCCTCCAAACATCATATTTAATATTATAAATGCATAGTAATTACTTTTCCCATAATAAGATGGAAAGCGATATCCCAAATTCAATTTAGCTTGGTCAACATCGTCTTTTTCAATTATATATTGCGGTTGATCAAAAGAAGGTGCGATTTCAGTAGTTTCTCTATTTTCTAAATAGAAAGGCTTAATTGCAAACTTATCTAGAATTAGTTGTGTTACTTCCTCTTTGTTAATATTTCCTACAACATAAATGGCACAATCATCATTTTGTATCATGGATAGATATGTATCGTATAGACTTTCAGAAGTCACTTGTGGAATTTGTTCTAATTGACCTGTCGCTATATATCGATAAGGCTCCTGTTTAAACATATAATTCATTAACTGAAGAAATGAATACTGTGCTTTATTATCTTCCATTGCTTCAAGTTTTTTGCTAAGTAAAGACTTTTCTTGAGCTACATATGTATGATCAAAGCATCTATCTTTGATTAATGGATTCCAAATTATTTCTTTTAACGTATCTAATCCCTTTTCAAATAAAGGGGTTTTATCTTTTAAGAATTTTTCATTAACTACTTCTAATGAGATTGTAATAACATGCCTATCTTTAAACTTTGAAACAAAACTATTAACATAGGCGCCATACAATTCTGATAACTGTTTATTTAAAGTTTTATCGGTGGGCCATTGTTGTGTTGCACGAACTAATACTTTACTTAAAATTGAACGTGAAGTAATTGTTTTATAGTTTAATGGTGCCATAAATTTAAAGGTAATTGTCGTTGTTTTAAATTTATCGGTAGGCAAAACATTGACTCGAACTTTTGTATTATCTTGATTGAATCTCTCCAAAATCTAACCTCCTGGTCTAATATGACAATTTATTCACTTTTAGTAATAGTGAATTTAACTAAACTACTCTTAATATAATTTAAAGAATACAAAATTGGTTGATGCTTTTCGTCATAATGTACTACTTTAAGTAACATAAGCCCTTCGTGAGGTGAAGCATTAAGCACTTCTGAGATATGAGGTTCGTAACTAATTGCTTCTAAATCCATTTCTGCATGCATGATTACATGATTTGTAGATGCTTTAATAGCTTCTAACATTGAACCACTACTCTGTTGATAATCTGTGCAAGTTAGATAAGTTTTTGCTATTTTGTCTAAACAATATACGACCGGCTTATGATTAGCAGTCCTTAGTCTCTCAATAATTGTTATAGGTTCTTTTGTTTCTATACCTAAATGTTCAGCATCTAAAATAGTTGCAGGTTGCTCGTCAAGATTCAGATATTCTGTTCCTGCTTCATAACCTGCTTCTTTAATCATAGTCCCTATACTAATAATTTTATTTAACGGGTAATAGAAAGGGGGCTTGATTTTTACGCTAGTCCCCTCTTCAAAATTATCCGTTACTACTTGTTCAGTAATCAACTCATCTATACCATCGTAAACATCATCTGTTTTAACATTTAATGCTCTCGCAATTGACAAATTACTAGGTAATTTACTTCCATTAGTAAGTTCACCATCTTTAATTAAATTTAAAATGTATTGTTTTACTCTATAGATTGCACTCATTTCCGACATTTTTACACCTCGTCATTTTCTAAATCAACTAAAATTTGTCTAGGTTTACTTCCTTTTTGTGGACCAATAACTTGGTTACGTTCCAAATCATCCATGAGCCTTGAAGCTCGATTATAACCGATTCTAAATTGTCGTTGTAATAAAGAAGTACTAGCTTTTTGCTTTTCTATTACAAATAAATAAGCTTCATCATATAAAGCGTCCTCACTCTTCATTTCTGATTTATCTACAGGTGCATCTGGTTCCATTTCTTTAACATAATTTGCTTTCTGTTGCTCTACAACATAATTAACAACGTCTTGCACTTCTTGATCGCTTAAAAAAGCACCTTGAATTCGGGTTGTGGTAGATTCTCCGTTACCAACATATAGCATATCACCTTTACCAAGTAACTTTTCAGCTCCACCAGCACCAATTATTGTTCTAGAGTCAGTTTGAGAACTTACAGCGAACGCAATTCTTGATGGAATGTTATTTTTAATAATACCAGTAATAACATCAACTGAAGGTCTTTGAGTAGCTACAATTAAGTGTATACCCGCAGCTCTAGCCATTTGAGTAATACGTTGGATAGCATTTTCTACTTCTTTACCTGCAACCATCATTAAATCAGCCAATTCATCCACTATTACGACGATATATGGTAACTCAGATTGTTTTTCATCAAGTTCCTCATTCTGTTTGCGTATATATTGGTTATATCCTTCAATATTTCGTGTCGATGAATGTTGAAACAAATCATAACGACGTTCCATTTCTGAAACAATTTTTTCTAAAGCTTGAGACGCTTTATGTGGATTTGTTACAACCGGTATAAGTAAATGAGGAATACCATTGTAAACATTTAACTCTACCATTTTAGGATCGATTAACATAAGTTTAACTTCGTGCGGTTTTGTATTGAGCAATATACTCGTTATAATACCGTTAATACAAACTGATTTACCGCTTCCTGTTGAACCAGCAACGAGTAAGTGAGGCATTTCATTTAATTGAATTGATATTGGATCACCAGAAATATCTCTACCAATGCCGACTTCTAATTTATACTTAGATGGGAACTTATCTTCTAAAACTTCTTTTAGAGTGACAAGTGAGATTTTATCATTAGGAACCTCAATTCCTACCGCAGAGCGACCTGGAATAGGTGCTTCTATTCGTACATCTTTCGCAGCCAAAGCTAATGCAATGTCATTATGGAGATTGACTATTTTACTTACTTTAACACCTTGTGCTGGTTGAATTTCATATTGTGTCACTGCAGGACCGATTTTAATTTGTGTTACTTTAGCATTAACACCAAAGTTTTTTAGTGTGGATTCTAAAACCTGACCTTTACGTTGGACTTCAGCTTTTGAAGTAGTTTTTTGTTTGGTAGGCTGTTTTAATAAAGATAAAGGTGGCACCGTATACTCAATATTGGCTTCTTCACCAGCTTCAGATATTGAGCCTTCAGCCTTACTTTGTTGTTGATTGTTTTCAGCAGTTGTAGATGGCTGATTATTATTTATTGATTGATTTTTGGTACTTGGTAATGATTGTTGAAATTGTTCATTATCCAAAACACGTTTTTGACGTTGGTTAGTAGTATTTTGTCTTTTATCTTCTTGCTCATTATGACCATATATTGGAATATCGTTTGACTGGGAAATCTCTGGAAAATCACTAACATCTTTAATGACATTATTATTTTGACGTGATTTTTTTTGTTTTTTCCGTTCAATTTTTTCCTCTTTTAATTGAGCTTTTTCTTCTTTTTTAATCTTATTTTGTTCTCTTTTTTGCTTTATTGACTCAGATGCATGATTACTTGATGACTTGAGGTTGTCGAATAAACTTTTTGTAACATCTCTATGTCTTAAATTAAGTAATAAAATGAAACTCGAAGCTAGTAACAGGATAGTTATTATTATTACACCTACAATAGATATGAGAGGTATAAATAGTTTAAGTAAATAAAAACCTATTAAGCCGCCCCCAAAATTTGGAAAATGTGTTTGTTCATAAGCTTTATAAACAAAGGACAGTACAGGCTCTCTTTGTGAAGTAATATTATGTGAAAAATGAAAATACAATTGCGTTATAAATAACAAAGCTAATTGTAAAACTATTGCACCGATACTACGTCGAGTTCTAGGTATTTGCTTAGAGTATGTTATAAAGATTGTTGCAATAAGTACTAAAATATAAGTTAAGTATCGACTCATTCCAAAAAGATAATTAAAAAAGCTATCAATCATTCTACCAATGATTCCTAATTGAAAAGCGCCTAGTATAATAAGAATTACTACAATTATTGAGAATATATATCTTAAAGGCGTTTCATTTTGCTTTTTTTTATTCGTTTTTTTATTACCCTTTCTCTTCGTCGATGTTCTTTTTTTTGCTTGTGGCAATACCTACACCTTCTTTTTTAATCTCTCATCATTACTATATTTAGAGTATTCATCCCATTTGAATATATAATTTATATGTATTTTTAATAAGATGAAAGAGGCAAGAACAACTTAGATTATTTAGATTCACTCTCATATTTACCAAACTCTAAGATATTAGAAACTGATAAATATTTAAAAGAAAAACTAATTGTTGAACAAAGTCATTAAACATGATTTTGCTTTGCTAAATTGTCCCAACCTCTTTAAATATTATTCTATTAAGATTAGATTTCCGATATGACTGGAATAATCATTGGACGGCGTTTTGTACTCTCAAATAGTAACTTACTGATTTGATCTCTCATATTTTGCTTGATTTCTGACCATTCTATTCGTTTTTCTTGAAGACCTTCCTCTACAATTTTACGTACTTTTTCTTCAGCCTCTTTCAAAAGTTCTTCACTTTCTCTAACATAGACGAAGCCTCTTGATTGAATTTCAGGTCCTGCAGCAATACGTCGATTTTTAGGGTCTAATGTCACAACCGCAATAAAAATACCGTCTTCGGCTAATAGATGTCGATCTCTTAATACGATATTACCTACGTCACCAACGCCAATCCCATCAATAAGTATATTACCTGATTGAACTTTTTCATTTAAAATCATATCTTTACCGTTATAACTAATCACGTCGCCTTTTTCAACTAAGAAAATTTTCTCAGGTGCTACACCTGTTTCTGCTGCTAATTTGGCATGTGCAATCTGCATTTTAAATTCACCTTGAACAGGTACAAAATATTCAGGTTTCATGATATTTAACATCATTTTCAATTCTTCCATACAACCATGACTTGACGCATGAATTTTCTTGTTGTTTGGAATTATATGTGCTCCAGCACGCACTAACTCATTTAATGTATCTGCAATAATAACTTCCATATTAGCTGAAGCAGTAATTGCTAGGAATATTGAATCCCCTTCTTCTATGTTCATAATTTTATGCTTCTTGCGAGCCATTTGACTTAATGCTTCTACTGGTTCACCTTGCATACCTGTAGCAATAATAATCACTTCATTTTTAGGGTAATTTTCCACTTCATTAATAGGTATTAATAAATCTTTTGGTATATCAAAGTATCCCATTTTACGTGCTATGTTAAACGAACTTTCAAGTGAACGACCTAAAAATGACACTTTACGATTAAGTTGACTTGCAATGTTAAGCACTTGTTGAATACGAACGAAGTTTGAAGCATAGCATGATACAATAAGTCTACCTTTAACCTTGGCAAAAGCATCATACATGTGATGTTCAATAATATTTTCAGGCGTGTTATATCCTGGCTTTTCAGCTTCTGTTGAATCACTGATTAATGCGAACACACCCTCATCACCAATTTCTGCCATGCGTTTCAAATCTGGAGCATAATGTCCATGCAAACTTTGATCAAACTTAAACTCTCCAGTATAAACTATAGAACCATAAGAAGTATGAATACATACGCCTAAGCTATCGGGAATGCTATGTGTTGTATTAAAGAAACTAACGTTAACATTTTTAAATCTCATAATTGAATCATGGTTTACAGTATAGTAACGTACTTTCTTTTTAATATTTCGGGCCTTCATTGCTTCTTTAACAAGTGCAATTGTCAATTTAGAACCATAAACTGGTGCATCTATTTGTTCTAACACATAGCTTACTGCGCCTATAGCATGTTCATGACCGTGTGTAAGAAATATTCCTTTTAATCTTTCTTTGTTTTCAATGACATATTGAATGTCAGGAATAACAATATCTACCCCAAGCATTTCATCTTCTGGGAACATTAATCCTGCATCCAACATAAACATTTCATCGTCTACTTCAACGATGTACATATTTTTAGCGATTTCGCCTACTCCACCGAGTGGAATAATACGAATATCTTTATTTTTTTTCTTTATTAAACTCAAAATGTTACCTCCTATAAATAGTGACCCGTCCATATACAAACTCACTATTTATTATAAGTTAAAACGACCTTGATGTACACTATTATTGCACTGTTATACCATTTGATTATTGAGAGTATATTTTTTAAAATTAATGTTTTTATCATATTTAATAAAACAATTGTCGCATTTACATACTAAATATTACTTTTACTTATTAAATGATTTTAATTGAATGTAAGTTTTTAAGTCACCCTATAACATCACTAACAAAATACATTTATCCCACTGAATAGTCATATTAATAATAAAAAAACTGCTCGCAAAGCATTTAGCTTTGTTGGCAGTTTTTTACAGAACACATACATTAGGTTCATATATTGATACATTTTAATTTTTAGATTGTTCTAATACTTTATGTGACGCATTAACGCGACCTTGTTTATCGATTTCAGTAATTTTCACTTCAATTGTATCTCCAATTTTAAGAACATCTTCTACTTTATTAATTCTTTCTTGTGAAATTTGAGAAATGTGTAATAATGCGTCTTTGCCAGGGAACAATTCAACGAAAGCACCATACTTTTCAATACGTTTTACTTTAGCATGATATACTTGTCCAACTTCTGCTTCGCGTGTAATATCTTCGATAATTTCTTTTGCACGATTAATCATCGCTTGATCTACAGCCCCTATAAAGATTGTACCATCTTGCTCAATATCTAATTTAACTCCAGTTTCGTCGATGATTTCATTGATTTTCTTACCACCTGGTCCAATCACGTCTCGAATTTTATCTGGGTTAATACTCATAGTTACCACTTTTGGTGCATAAGCACTTAATTCTTCGCGTGGTTGTTCAATCGTGTGAAGCATATGATCCATAATAGCTAATCGTCCTTGACGCGCTTGTTCTAGTGCTTCTTCGATAACTTCTCGAGTTAAACCATCAATTTTAATATCCATTTGAATCGCAGTAATACCGTCTTTAGTACCTGCTACTTTGAAGTCCATATCACCTAATGCATCTTCCATACCTTGAATATCAGTTAAAATTGTATAGCTATCGTCACGCGTTACTAATCCCATTGCAATCCCTGCGACTGGCGCTTTAATTGGTACACCGGCATCCATTAATGCTAATGTTGAACCACAAATCGATGCTTGAGATGATGAACCGTTAGACTCTAGTACTTCACTTACAATACGAATTGTGTAAGGGAAATCTTGAGTATCAGGTATAATGTATCGTAATGCTCTTTCACCAAGCGCACCATGGCCAATCTCACGTCTACCAGGTGCACGTACAGGGCCAGTTTCTCCTACAGAGAAATTAGGAAAGTTATAATGATGCATAAATCGTTTCTCTACCTCAGGTCCTAAACCATCAATTAATTGATAATCTCCAAGTGCGCCTAAAGTTAAAACTGAAAGTGCTTGTGTCTGACCACGAGTAAATAAACCTGACCCATGAGCTCTTGGCAACAAACCAACTTCTGATTCAAGAGGTCTTATTTCATCTACTTTACGTCCATCAGGTCGTATTTTTTCATCAGCAATTAGACGTCTTACTTCTTCTTTAATTAAGTCATTTAGAATTGCATAAACTTCTTTAACAAGCGTTTCATTTTCTGGATCTTCTTCATCTAGAAAATGACCAACAACTTCTTCTTTCAGAACATCTAAGTTTTCATCTCGTTGTTGCTTATCGAAAGTTAAAACCGTCTCTTTAAGTCCTTTATCTTCAGTTAGACGTTTTACTTTTTCAACTAAATCTTCGTCTCTTTCCACCGGTACAAATTCTTGTTTGATCGGTTGAATGTGGTCGATGATTTCTTGTTGGAATGCAACAAGTCGTTTGATTTCCTCGTGTCCGAAGAAAATAGCCTCAAGCATCTCACTCTCAGTAATTTCACTTGCGCCTGCTTCAACCATGTTTACCGCATCTTTATGACCAGCAACTTCTAAATCTAATCTAGAAATTTCTTTATCAGCGACGGAAGGATTAATGACATATTTGCCATCGATATAACCTACATTGACACCTGCGATGGGACCTTGGAATGGAATATCTGAAACACTTAACGCCATCGAAGAACCAATCATTGCTGCCATTTCTGGTGAGCAATCTGGATCAGCACTTAAGACAATATTCATGATTTGTACGTCATGTCTATATCCCTTTGGAAACAGTGGACGAATAGGTCTATCAATGAGACGAGCTGTTAACGTTGCTTCATCACCAGGGCGACCTTCTCTTTTTTTGAATCCTCCTGGTATTTTACCAGCAGCATACATTTTTTCTTCGTAATTTACAGTTAATGGGAAAAAATCGCCATCTCTAGGTTCTTTAGAAGCAGTTGCAGTTGATAGGACAACTGTATCTCCATAACGCACTAAAACAGCACCATTAGCTTGCTTTGCTAATTGTCCTGTCTCAATAGTTAAAGAACGCCCAGCCCATTCAGTTTTAAAAACTTTCTTCTCTTGAGACATTATGAATCTCCTCTCTTAATTCTAATATTTATATCATATCATTTATTTAACTGATTTTATATTTTTTATTATGTATCATAATAAAAAAAGGAAAGTACCATCCATGGTGCTTTCCTAGTTCTATATTAAGATTAACGACGAATACCTAATGATTTAATTAATTCACGGTAACGTTGAATATCTTTACTACGTAAGTAGTTTAGTAAGTGACGACGACGACCTACCATTTTCAATAAACCACGACGTGAATGGTGGTCTTTCTTGTGTTCACGTAAATGCTCATTTAATGCAGTAATTTCTGCAGTTAATACAGCGATTTGAACTTCTGGTGAACCAGTATCAGTTTCGTGCACACGATATTCTTTAATTAATTCATCTTTACGTTGTTGTGAAATTGCCATTATCAATTTCCTCCTTAATTATATTTAACTCCTTAATCTGAGTGAGGCGTCGGAGAATCGACCTACTAAGAAAAAGGTATATCTAGAGAATAAGAATAATCTTGTATCTCTGTCAACTTTATATATTATATGATATATCATCATCGAAATCAATAGATAATAAATGTTTAGCCTTCGCTTTATCTTCATTCATTTGTTTAACTAGTGGATCGATACCATCAAATTTAACTTCTGGTCTTAAAAAGTGATGCCAATACACAGTCACACGTTCACCGTAAATATTTTCATTAAAATCAAATATATTCACTTCAATAACTAACTCAGCCCTAGCTGGATCGTGAAATGTAGGTTTAACTCCAACGTTAGCTACACCACGATGTAATTTACTCTCAGGACCAATTTCCATACTCACCGCGTAAACACCTTTTTTTGGTAGTACATAATCATCACTGGGTTGCACATTAGCTGTTGGAAAACCAATTGTTCTTCCACGTTTTTCACCTTGTACTACAGTTCCTTTAATTCTATATATATACCCCAATTCGTCATTTGCTTTCTGTAAATGACCATCTGTAAGCGCTTGGCGTATTGCAGTTGTAGAAATTTTTTCAGAATCCATCTCTTGTTTTCCTACAATAGTCGTATTAAAAGCTTTAGATTCCTGAAGTACCGTCATATTTCCTTTTCCAAATTTACCAAAAGTAAAATCAAACCCTGCAATCACTTCTTTAACATGGTTATTAATAATGTATTTTTTTATGAAATCGTCAGATGTCACACTAGCAAACCTTGATGAAAAATTGATAACGATACAATAGTCTATACCGTGTTCTGCTATCATTTCTAACTTATCTGAAAGTGGTGTAAGGTAGGTTGTACGTTTACGCTCAGGGTTTAATACGACTGAGGGGTGTGGATCAAACGTCATAACAGCTTTTTTAAGTTGATGCTCTTTTGCCTTTTCATCAAGCACTTGAAACACCTTATCGTGACCTCTATGCATACCATCGAAGAAACCAAAAGCCATAGCAACATTTTCAGTTATGAATTGATTACTTTGTATGGGATGAGTAACTTCTATCACTTTCATAATATTATTTCTCCTTTAATTAAAAACTTTTTTAGGTTTTATTTCATAAGGTTTGTCTGGATGAACTATATATATTGCTAAAACTTTTTGAGTACTATTATCGACAAATATAAAAGGTTCTTTAACATCTTGACTTAACACTTTTTTATGAAATTTTTGACCATTACAGATTTTCTTTTTAAAATTTGAATCTTTCACTTGGAATGATTTCAAACCTTTCAAGCCATATTCTATAGGAAACAATTCGTTATGTAATGAATCATGCTCATGTAATTCTTTAATTTGATCAATAGTTAAACTACTTTCTAATTGAAAACCGCCTGAAGCTATTCTAGTTAGACGTGACATATGAGCTGGAAAACCAAGTTTAAGTCCAATATCTGTAGCTAAAGTTCTAATATAAGTTCCTTTACCACATGTTACTTCAACTTCAAAATGACATGTCTGCTCCTGAAAAGTAACTTCAGATATTCTATGTATATCTTTAATAAATACTTGCCGTTTAGGGCGTTCGACAGTTTCATTATTTCTCGCATATTCATATAATTTTCTTCCATTTACTTTAACAGAAGAATACATAGGCGGAATTTGTTGAATATGCCCCTCAAATTGCTGCAACACTTGGTCAATCGTATCTTCATTGATATCATTCTTATCAACAGCTCTAGTTTCTAAAATATCTCCGGTTTGGTCTTCAGTAGTCGTACTCATTCCTAACGTTACCGTAGCGTGATAAGTTTTTCCCATTTCCATGATATAATCACTGACTTTTGTCGCATCACCTAAACAAATTGGTAACACACCATTTACTTCAGGGTCTAATGTTCCTGTATGACCAATTTTTTTCATTTTTAAAATTTTACGTAATTTAAAAACGACGTCATGACTTGTTAAACCTCGTTCCTTAAATACCGGTAGTATGCCATTATACATGTTGTCACACCTTTAACTTTTAATAACGTTTATTATTATAACACGATATTTTAATTCTTTAATTAGCGTTTTACATAAAAATAGTAGGCAATATCAAAAATATGCTTTATGAATGACTGTGCCTACTATAAAATATATTATTTATCATTTTTGTGTAAATCTTGAATCATGCGTTCTATTTTATTACCGTATTCGATAGATTCATCATATTCGAATGTTAACTCAGGTATAATTCTTAGGCGCATTCGAGAACCAAGTTCAGATTTTATAAATCCAGTTGCTTTATGCAAAGCTTTAAATGTATTATCAACTTCTTTATCATTCCCTAACACTGTTAAATATACTTTTGCTTGTGAAAGGTCATTTGTTAATTCAACATCAGTAATTGTTAAAAAACCAACTCTAGGATCTTTAACTTTATTATTAACAATATCCATGATTTCTTGTTTCATTTGTTCTCCTACACGTTCTGCTCTTATATTATTCATCATCTCACCTCTCTTCATTTTTACTTTACTCACAAATAACTGTGAAATATTAGAGTTAATGATTAACTTTTGATGTTCATTTTATTAAATTATCAACAATGAATCAATAAAATAATATTAAATGAGAGACCATAACTAAAGTATTGATAGCACAACATTATGCTTTTCCAAATCAAAATTTATATCTTCACTTTGATTGTTGGTTAAGCAAAGTATGTCATACTCTACTTTAAGATATTAGGTTTATGAAATATCTTAAAGTAGTTAACTTAGCATATAGCCTCTCCATAAGTTTCAAAATTATCTTTGAATTTCTACCATTTCAAACGCTTCAATAATGTCTCCTTCTTTGAGATCATTATATTTTTCAATTGTAATACCACATTCATAGCCTTGAGCTACCTCTTTAGCATCATCTTTGAAACGTTTTAATGTATCAAGTTCACCTTCAAATAACACGATACCATCTCTAATTACGCGTACACCCGCGTTACGAGTGATTTTACCTTCAGTCACATAACTACCAGCAATTGTACCAACTTTAGAAACTTTAAATGTTTGACGCACTTCAGCTTGTCCGATGACTTGCTCTTCAAATTCTGGGTCAAGTAAACCTTTCATAGCTGATTCTATCTCTTCAATAACGTTATAAATAACTCTGTGTAATCGCATATCTACATTTTCAGCTTCAGCCGCGCGTTTCGCACCAGCATCTGGGCGTACATTAAAACCAATAATAATACCATTTGATGCATTAGCTAAAGTAACATCTGATTCATTGATAGCACCAACAGCTGTATGAATAATTCGTACATTCACACCTTCAACATCTATTTTCATTAGTGATGCAGCCAATGCTTCAACCGAACCTTGTACATCACCTTTAATGATGACATTTAAATCTTTCATTTCACCTTGTTTCATTTGCTCAAATAAATTGTCTAATGAAACATTTTTACTTTCTTGACGTTGCTGTATGACACTTGCCTCATGACGTGCTTCACCAATTCGACGTGCTTGTTTTTCATCACCAAATACAACAAAACGATCACCTGCAAGTGGAACATCGTTAATACCAGTAATTTCTACAGGCGTTGAAGGACCGGCAGATTTGATTCTTTTTCCTAAATCATTAACCATTGCACGTATACGTCCATAAGTATTACCTACAACAATTGCATCTCCAACGTTTAAAGTACCATTTTGAACAAGTAAAGATGCAGCTGGACCTCGTGATTTATCTAATTCAGCCTCAATCACAGTACCTACAGCTTGTTTATTAGGATTAGCTTTAAGTTCTTGTACCTCCGCTACTAAGCCAATCATTTCTAATAAATCATCAATACCGTCTCCACTCAATGCAGATAGTGGTACAAAGATTGTGTCACCGCCCCAGTCTTCTGGAATTAATCCATACTCAGTGAGTTCTTGCATAACACGATCAGGGTTAGCAGTTGGTTTATCAATTTTGTTTACTGCAACAATCGTTGGTACTTCTGCTTCTTTAGCGTGATTTATAGCTTCAATTGTTTGAGGCATCACACCATCATCAGCAGCCACAACTAAAATTGTAATATCAGTAACTTGAGCACCACGTGCACGCATAGTCGTAAATGCAGCATGTCCAGGAGTATCTAAGAACGTAATTTTTTTACCTGAATTTTCAATTTGATAAGCACCAATATGTTGAGTGATTCCGCCAGCTTCTCCTTCGGTAACTTTAGTATTACGAATAGAATCTAATAAAGTCGTTTTACCATGGTCCACGTGACCCATGATTGTAACAACTGCTGGACGTTCAATTGCATCAGAATCATCCGTCTTATCATCAAAATAAATTGATAAATCTTCTTCATCAACGACTACTTCTTTCTCTATTTCAACGCCATAGTCGTCTGCAATTAATTCTAATGTTTCTTCATCCAATGATTGGTTAATATTAGCCATAATACCTAATAAGAACAATTTTTTAATAATACCAGCTGATTCTACATTTAGCTTTTCAGCTAACTCACCGACAGTTATGCCTTCTTGATAAGTGATTTTAGAGGGCATTTCTTTTGTTTCTGCTACCTCATTTTGAGGTTTATTATTTTTATTATTCTTTTTATTTTTATTGTTTTTTTGATTCTTATTAGTTTTATTGTTTTTATTTTGCTGTTTTCCTTTGTTGTTTTGTTCTTTTTTCTTCGTTGATTTACTATTATTCTTACTTTGTTGTTTTTCTTTATCGTTAGAATTTTGTTTATTATTAGATTTTTGGTGATTATTTTGAGTATTTTGTTTATTAGTGTCTTTCGCTTGAGAGGCTTTAAATTTTTTATCTAATGCTTTGATTTGTTCTTCTTCTAAAGCTTGCATATGATTTGACACTTCAACATTCATACTTTTTAACTCATCTATAATCTCTTTACTCTTTAGATTTAACTCTTTCGCATATTCGTAAATTCTTTTTTTACTCATATAATCACTCCTTACCATATTCATCTATCATTGATAACAATTTTTTTGCAAAACCATTATCTGTTATACCAATATTAACTCTATCGCTTTTACCTATTGCTAACCCTAATTCATTTCTAGTACCAAACACTCTTAATGGCACTTGGTAACTATTACATTTATCATTCATCTGTTTTAGAGTATTACTAGATGCATCGCTAGCTAATATGACAAGTTTTATTTGCTTCTTTTTAAGCTCGTTTAATATGACCGATTCACCACTTTTGATTTTACCAGCTCTCATAGCTAAACCAAGTAAATTAAAAATTTTCATTTTAGTCATTATTTTGGAATCTCTTCTCTATAAATCAGTCTTATTATTTCTTTATAAACAGGGTCAAGTGTATCTTTAGCAGCATTAAAATATTTTTCTAAAACTTCTTTTTGTTGAGCCTTTTCAACTAAAGCTACATCTTTAGACACATATGCACCGCGCCCTTGTTTTTTTCCTGTCGCATCTGCAAAGATTTCGCCTTCTTTATTAATAACCACTCGAATCATATCTTTTTTGGGACGCATTTCATTAGATATAATACATTTTCTCATTGGAATTTTTTTCTTTCTCATTAATTTATCACTCCAACCTATGATTCTGTGTCATTATCTTCTTCTGTTTTAGCTGTTTTTTCTTCATCAGTTTCAGCAGCTAATTCTGTACTAGTTAAGTTTGTCTCTTCCAAGTTAACATTATCAAACTCAACATCTTCGTCACCCGAATTAACAATTTCATCTGCAACTTCTTCTGTTTCAATAACAGGATAAATTCCAGCTTCTCGAGCATCAGATTCTGATTTAATATCTATCTTCCAACTTGTTAATTTAGCAGCTAAACGTGCGTTTTGTCCTCGTTTACCTATAGCTAAGGATAATTGGTAATCAGGAACTACCACTACAGTTGATTGATTCTCTTCATCAACAATTACTTCTAAAACTTGTGATGGACTTAAAGCATTACGAACAAATACTTTCGGATCTTCATCCCATTGGACGATATCGATTTTTTCGCCACCAAGTTCTTCAACAACCGCTTCTACTCGTGCTCCTTTAGAACCGACACATGCTCCAACAGCATCTATATCAGGATTATCAGAATACACGCTAATTTTAGAACGATCTCCAGCTTCACGCGCTACTGATTTAACAATAACAGTACCATCATAAATTTCTGGAACTTCTTGTTCGAATAAACGTTTTAATAATCCAGGATGACTTCTTGATACATAAATTTGTGGACCTTTTGTAGTCTGTTCAACTTTATTTACATATACCTTGATACGTTCATTAGGAATATATTTCTCATTAGGACTTCTTTCAGCTTCTGACAGCACAGCTTCAATTCTTCCTAAATTCACATATACATAGCGATGGTCTACACGGTCAATCACACCTGTTAGAATATCTTCTTCTTTATCGATAAATTCATCATATAGAATTTCTCTTTCTGCGTCTCTAAGTCGTTGCATCACAGCTTGCTTAGCTGCTTGAGCTCCTACACGTCCGAAGTCTTTCGGTGTAACATCTTGTTCATAAATATCTCCTACTTCATAGGCAGGATTTTTGACTAAAGCAGTACTTAAATCAACTTCATCTCTATCATCAAACACTTCTTCAACGACTTCTTTACGTGCAATCACTCTAAATGAACCTTCGTCCATATTTAATTCTACTCTTACATTTCTAGCACTATCATAGTTTTTCTTGTACGCAGTAATTAAAGCTGCTTCAATTGCATCAATTAAAACTTCTCTAGGAATTTTCTTTTCCTTTTCTAAATATTCAGTAGCTAATAATAATTCATTACTTGACACGTTTTTTTCCTCCTCATCACGTTAAATCATTACAGCGTGACGTGCTTTTGCGATTTTATTCCTTGGAATTTCAATTTCTTTTGTTTTTGCCTTTTCTTTAACTTCCATATTAATTGATTCATCATTTACAGATTTTAAAATACCTAACCATTCTTTATCTCCTTCAATTGGTGCATAAAGAGATACAAAAATGGGCTGATTGATAGCATTATAAAAATCTTTCTCTTTTTTTATTGGTCTTTCTGCCCCTGGCGATGCAACATCAAGATAATACATTTCAGGTATTGGATCATTTTCATCCATAACTTCACTAATTTTTTCTGAAGCTAAAGTGCAATCATTAAGATCTACGCCACCTTCTTTATCAATAGAAATCCTTAAAAAATGGTCTTTACCTTCTTTAACATACTCAATGTCTACTAATTCAAAGTCCAAATCATTTAAAACTGGTTGAATCAATGCTTCAACTTGCTCAGTAATTTTACTCATACAGGCCTCCTTTTTTGGCAAATAGAAAAGAGCGGGTTTATGCCCACTCTTCTGCCTGAGTTAATCATTTTTTTACACATATTTAGTATATCATAAGTCTAATAAGTAAACAAACTGATATAGGTTTACTAATAAAGATGACTGAACGTATATGATATCAATTTAGTAATAAGAAATGCTTACATATCAAATATCGACAATTGTGCCTTGTCAGGTAAATCTGGCAATGAGCCTAATTCGTCTAAATAGTCAATAACCTTTTGAGATAAGCCGGCTTTTTTATTTAAATCTTCTTTTGATAAAAATGGTCCCTCTTCTCTCGCTTCAACAATTCTTTGTGCAACGTTTTCTCCAAGTCCTGGCACTGAAATGAATGGAGGAATCAATGTATCCCCTTCAATAATGAAGTCAAAAGCCTGACTTTTTTCTAAACTAATCGGTTGCAATCGAAAACCTCGATGCGCCATTTCATTTATTATTTCTAATACAGTTAATACATCTTTCTCTTTTTTTCCTAAATCCATATATCGTGAATACATATCTTTAACTGTATTACGAATACTCGTTTTATCTTTAATCATCGTTATAAGATCAAAATCGGAAGCTCTTATAGTAAAATATGCTGCATAATAATATAATGGATGATGTACTTTAAAGTATGCAATTCTTACAGCCATTAGTACATAAGCCGCAGCATGCGCTTTAGGGAACATATATTTAATTTTACGACAAGAATCTAAATACCAATCTGGTACGTTATTCTCCTTCATCGCTTCAACCATTTCATCTGTTAAACCGCGACCTTTACGTACAAATTCCATCGTTTTAAAAGCCATTGACGGTTCAAGTCCAGCATACATTAGATATACCATGATATCATCACGACAGCCTATCACACTAGATAAATCACATATCCCTTGACGAATTAACTCTTGAGCATTACCTAACCAAACGTCCGTTCCGTGAGATAAACCTGAAATTTGAACTAATTCTGAGAATGTCGTTGGCTTAGTATCTTCAAGCATTTGACGTACAAATCCAGTACCAAATTCTGGCACACCAAATGTACCTGTCTTACATAATATTTCGTCTTCTGTAACACCTAAACTCTCAGGGCCACTAAATATTTGCATTGTTTCTTTATCATCTACTGGTATAGTTTTCGGGTCAATTCCTGATAAGTCTTGTAACATACGAATCATCGTTGGATCATCATGTCCTAATATATCTAATTTTAAGACATTATCGTGTATTGAATGGAAGTCAAAATGGGTTGTCATCCACGCTGCACTTTGGTCGTCTGCTGGAAATTGAATCGGAGTAAAATCATAAATATCCATGTAATCCGGTACAACAATAATTCCCCCAGGATGTTGACCAGTCGTACGTTTAACCCCTGTACAACCTTTAACCAACCGATCAATTTCAGCACCACGTTTGTGAATACCTTGATCATTTAAGTAACCTTTAACGAAACCAAAAGCTGTTTTTTCAGCAACAGTACCTATTGTTCCAGCACGAAATACTTTATCTTCACCAAACAATACTTTTGTGTAATTATGCGCGTTAGGTTGGTATTCACCACTAAAGTTCAAGTCAATATCTGGAACTTTATCTCCTTTAAATCCAAGGAATGTCTCAAAGGGGATATCTTGCCCTTCTTTAATTAATTCATTACCACAAGTGGGACATTTTTTATCTGGTAAATCGAATCCAGATCCAACCGAACCATCATCAAAGAACTCACTTGTCTTACAATGTGAACAAATGTAATGTGGTGGAAGCGGATTAACTTCTGTAATTTCGGTCATTGTTGCTACGAAACTAGAACCTACTGAACCTCGCGATCCAACTAAATAACCATCATCTAGCGATTTTTTCACCAAACGTTGAGATATGAGATAAATAACAGAAAAGCCATTACCAATAATACTATCTAATTCTTTTTCAAGTCGATCTATAACAATTTGTGGTAGATCTTCACCATATAGTTTTTTCGCATTAGAATAACTCAACTCACGAATTTCTTCATTAGCTCCATCCATTCTCGGCGTAAATAGTTTATCTTTTATAGGTACCACTTTTTCAATTTTATTAGCGAGCTCATTTGTATTTGTCACAACGATTTCATATGCTTTTTCTTCACCTAAGAAGTGAAAATCATCTAACATTTCATCAGTGGTTCTAAAGTGAGCTTCTGGTAATGTTGAACGATTTAATGGATTTCCTGGTTGGGATGCAATTAAAATTTTTCTGGCTATAGCATCATGTTCAAATAGATAATGCGCATTACCAGTAGCAATCACTGGGATATTGGCACTTTTACCAGCATCTATTAATCGCTTGTAAATTTGTGTTAACGTTTCATTATCTCGTATTAATTCTCTATCCATTAAATCTTGATAAAGCGCAGGCGGTTGAACTTCTATAAAATCATAGAACTTTGCTATTTTTTCTACTTCCGACTGATCCTTCTGCATTACTGCTGTGAATAATTCACCCTCATCACAAGCTGTACCAATCAAGATCCCTTCTCGATATTCATTTAAAAGAGAACGTGGAATTCTTGGCGTACGGTAATAATACTTAACTAATGAAGCACTAACTATTTTAAATAAATTTTTAAGACCTTCTTGATTTTGAACAATGAGTGTAACGTGAGATGGACGAGCTCTTTTATATGCATCTTCATTAGTTAATTTTTTATTAATTTCTAGATGGTTGTTCACACCTAGTTCTTTCATTTGTTGAACCATTTTTATAAAAATATAAGCTGTTGCTTCTGTATCATAAATCGCTCTATGATGTTGCGTTAATTCGACACCATATTTTTTGGCAAGGAAATTCAAACCATGTTTCCCATATTCGGTATTAATTGTACGTGAAAGCTCAAGTGTATCAATGACACCGTTTGTAGAAGGTCCAAAGCCTAACCTTTCATACCCTGTGTCAATAAATCCCATATCAAATGAAGCATTATGAGCTACAAATATCGCATCTCCAACCCACTCTTTAAATTCAGTTAACACTTCTTCAATTTCAGGAGCATCAGTTAACATATCATCCGTGATATGTGTAAGATTGATAATGGTTTCAGATAATCTTTCGTGTGGATTACTAAAACGTTCAAACTTATCTATAATTTCACCATTATGCACTTTTACTGCAGCTAATTCAATAATTTTATCATATTGATTAGAAAGACCTGTTGTCTCTACGTCAAACACCACATATGTTGCATCTTTTAAATTACGGTCTGTTGGTTTATAAGCTATAGGAACACCATCGTCTACTAGCATACCTTCCATACCATAAATCATCTTAATACCATGTTTTTCGGCAGCATTGTGTGCATCGGGAAAAGCTTGTACTACGTTGTGATCTGTTACTGCTAAGGCTCGGTGTCCCCATTTAGCAGCTTGTTCAACATATGCACTAATATTAGGAATACCATCCATTTGACTCATAGACGTATGTAAATGAAACTCTACACGCTTATTTTCTGCTTTATCTTGTTTAGGTGTCTTTTTAATTTCTTCAATATCTGACATCATCATGACAAGATCTCTAACAAAAGTATCTTCTTCAATACGACCTTGAGCTCTAACCCATTTACCAACACTAAGTGCCTTAAAGTGCTCCAAGTCATCTTTATTTTTTCTTGTAAACATTTTTAATACAAGTGAATCTGTGTAATCAGTAACTTTAAGCTCAACTATATGACGTCCACTCTTAAGTTCTTTTAGGTTAATATCAAATATAACACCCTCAATAGCTACTTTGAATTCTTCTTCAATAATTGATTCAATTGGTTTTATATTTTCAATCTGAATTGGTTTTCCAATCTGACATTTTTCCACTGTACTTTCATTATTATCTTGTTGTTTCGCTTTTTCTGCTTTCATTTTTTCTAATTTTTCAGTTGCTTCTCTTGCACTTTGTTCATCTTCTTGTTGAATATGTGCTTCTAAAGATGCAAGGTCATCATCGTGATTTGTTGTATCTGTTTCAAAAACGACTTTATCAATTTCAAAGCCACACTGTCTAAATGCTTTAATCAAACTACCATTACATGCCTTATCAAAATGATTTCTCTCAATGTCATTTGAAACTAAGACTTTTAAAACATTTCCACTCATAATGAGTTTTTTTTGTTTCAATTGACCTTTCACTTTTGGCGACAATCGTGTTTGATCAATACAATGTCCGAAATATTTTAAAGCAAACTCATCTTGATTGTTGGTATCTTTAATTGAAAAATCAATTGCTACTGTAGCTATTTCTTTAAATTCTTCTTCAATTGCATGTGTAAAAAGAAGATAATCTTCATGAGATAAAAAATGTGGGAGTGATATTTGGAAAGTCCATGTTCTGTTTTTATTTGAAACATCTATACGCGTGAGTTCACCTTGTTCAAGAATATCTTGTTCTAGTTGATTTGATATTTTTATTTGATCGGCAAGCACTTTAAACTTTTCTCGATTTGTCATTGCCAAAATAATAACCACCTTAATTAATACTAAATTTAAAACTATTAAACATCATTGGATATATTACAACTGTTCATAAAGTTACTTAATAAATTCGTTTCATATTATACTACTGATTGGACGTATTTTCATGAAAAACAAATAGTAAATAATACAATAAAGAAGAGCAGGTTAGATTTAAGATTATGTTTCATCATCTTTCCTGCTCTTTATTAATATCAATTTAACTATCAACAATTATATTACAACTTACTTAATATTCTTAAATAAATCTTGTAAGTAAGTCTCTAATTCATCAATTTGCACTTCTTCGCTTAAACCGTTAAAGCGTTGTTTTACTTCAACAATACCTTCTTCAGCTCTTTTACCAACAACAACTCGTACCGGTAACCCTATTAGGTCTGAATCATTAAATTTAACACCAGCACGTTCTTTTCGGTCATCATATAAAATATCGTATGAATCCATTAATTTTTGATAAAGTTGATCACCTAAAGTACGTTGATCTTCCTTTTTAGGATTGATAGTGATTAGATGGATATCGAAAGGCGTTACTGATTTTGGCCAAATAATCCCATTCTCGTCATTGTTTTGTTCAACAATTGCACTTAATGTTCTTGATACTCCAATACCATAACATCCCATAATGAGTGGTTGTGCTTTTCCCTGATTATCTAGAAAAGTTGCATTCATTGATTCAGAATATTTTGTTCCTAATTTGAAAACTTGTCCTACTTCAATGCCTTCAGCAAATTGTGCTACTCCCGAGCCATCACTTAACATCTCACCTTGTGTAATGAATCTAAAGTCACCGTATTCTGTTACGTCAAAGTCTCTACCAATATTGACATTTATATAGTGATAATGATCTTCATTAGCTCCTACAACAAAGTTATTTAAATCTTGTAAGTAATTATCGGCATAAATTTTAATATCTTTTTCAAAAATAGGACCAATAGACCCCGGATTGGCATCCACAAGATTAACAATTTCATCCTGTGTAGCCATTTCAACATGTTCCGTGCCGAAATATGCTTTTAATTTCACTTCATTTAATTCATGATGTCCACGAACTAGTAACATAATAAATTCGCCATCTATTTTAAAAATCATCGTTTTTACAATTTCATCTAATGGTCTCTCTAAATAGTCTGCAACTTCTTGAGCTGTTTTAACATTTGGCGTCTCAACTTTAGTCAATTCTGCAAGTTCAGAATGTTTATGAGAAGGATGATAAACAACTTCGGCCTTTTCAATATTAGCTGCGTAGTCACTCTCATTACTATAAACTATTGTATCTTCCCCAATTTCACTCAATGCCATAAACTCGTGTGTATGACTTCCCCCTATTGCACCTGAATCTGCCACAACCGGTCTTGCATTGATGCCTACACGTTTGAATATGCGACTATATGCTTGATACATATCTTGATAAGTTGCATCTAATGAAGCTTCATCTGAATGGAAAGAATATGCATCTTTCATAAGAAATTCGCGTCCTCTTAATAATCCAAAGCGTGGCCTTTTCTCATCTCTATATTTGGATTGAATTTGAAATAAAGTAAGGGGTAACTGTTTATATGATTTTAATTCATCTCTTACTAAAGAAGTGACTACTTCCTCATGAGTAGGTCCTAATGCAAATTCACGTCCGTTTCTGTCTTTTAAACGCATTAGTTCTGGACCATATGCACTCCAACGACCTGATTCTTCCCATAATTCTGCTTGTTGTAAAGCTGGCATAAGAATTTCTACAGCATCTATACTTTCCATTTCTTCACGTATGATTTTAGATATATTATTTAGGACACGTGTAGCTAGTGGTAAGTAACTATATATACCACTTGTACTCTGTTTAATTAACCCTGCTTTTAATAATAAACGATGGCTTAATGCTTCCGCCTCTGCAGGGACTTCTCTCATCGTTGGTATAAATACTTTAGATTGTTTCATTCTCTTTTTCCTCCCTATTTATAAGAAATACCGTTGTATATCATTCCAAGTGACTAAAATCATAATAATAACCACAAAAAGTGCGCCTACAGCAATAATTCCTGTTTCCGCTTTTTTATTCACTGGTTTTCTAAAAATAGCCTCATATAGTACAAATAATATGCGACCACCATCAAGCGCTGGAATAGGTAACAAATTCATTATTCCTAAGTTAACACTTAATAAAGCGGTGTATCCTACTAAATTAATAATTCCAGATTTAACAACAGAATCAACACTGTGATAAATACCAACAGGGCCATTTAACATATCAAATGAAAATTCTCCTGTAAATATACTGGCTAACATACCAACAACAGCTGTAAAAATAAGCTTACCTTTGTCGAAAAAGTTATAAATACCGTAGCTTATTGGTTTAAAAACGCTGTGTTCTGTAGTAGGAGCAAAACCAATTTGATAAGTTGTTTGAGTTTTAGTTTTAGTTATCTTTCTTTCTACTTTTTTAGGTTGGAGATCTACAGACTTGGTTTGGCCATCCCTTTTAATTTTTACAGTTGTTTTAGCCGTTCTATTTTGGTCAAGAACATGTTTGATATCATCAAAATTTTTAATTTTATGATTACCTACCTGAACTATTTTATCACCTTTGTGCAATCCAGCTTCATCAGCCGGAGACTTCTTCACAACTTCTCCTATGACATTGGTTGGCGTACCTTGGTAGTATGCTAATCCAATAAATAGTACTAAAGCTAAAATAAAATTAAATAATGGACCTGCAAACAATGTTAAAAACTTAGGCAATGGTTTCTTATGTGCAAACTGTCTATCTCTTGGAGCAATTTGTACAAGGCTTCCATTTTCGACAAAAAATGCCTTTTTCGCTATAGTGAAGTGATGCCTTTCGTCATCATAAGAAGTAATACCTTCAATATATAGGTCATCTTTAAAATCACATTTCTTAACTTCTATAGCTTCAATTTGTTGAAATTTATGTTGATCATCTAGAATTATATGTGTGATTTCATCTTGGTTATTTAACTTTATTTTTACGTTCATACCTGGTTGAACTGGGGGTTCTTCAAGACCATCACCAGCCATTCTTACATAACCACCCACCGGTAATAGACGAATTGTATATAATGTTTCATCTTTACGAAAACTAAAAATTTTAGGGCCCATACCAATCGCAAATTCAGGACACATAATTCCTGCTCGCTTAGCAAAAAACATGTGTCCATATTCGTGAACAGTTACGAGGACACCAAATACGATGATAAATGAAATAATCGTAATTAAAATGCTCATGTTCTACACCTCTAATGAATTTATGTTTAATTAAAAAATCATCTAAGTAATTAAATCGAAGATAATATTAAATATTATAATATGTTAATACTTAATATCATATTATTTTGTGTTATTGTATCTTAACAATTTATCAATAAGTGCTGAAAAGGAGTTAAGAGATATTCATCACTCATCAACATCTCAATAACTCCTTCATTATAACATCTATTCCATTTTACAATTCATAAATTTAAGTTTGTATCAGTAAAATATTTAATAGCGGTAATACAAACATGAAGCTATCAAATCTATCTAATATACCGCCATGCCCTGGTAGTATACGTCCCGAATCTTTAACACCAAAATGACGTTTAAACCCAGATTCTACTAAATCACCTAATTGACCAAACATACTTAACACAATTGTGACTAATAATAAAAGCCAAATATTCATATGTAAATCTACAAACATTTGCATCACTAATGGTACTAAAATGCTACATAAAATACCACCAAAGAAACCTTCAATTGTTTTATTAGGGCTAATAACTGGCCATAACTTATGTTTACCCATAAGGCGACCAAAAATATAAGCACCCGTATCTGTTAGCCAAACGATTAAAAATGCAAATAAAATATATCTCAAGCCCTCAGAACGTGTCTCATAAAAATACATGAAACCAATTCCTACATAAGCTACAGACATCAAACAAAATGCAGCATCCATAAAACTAAATCTGTTTTTAGATAGCACTGTATAACTTAAAACTATGAAACTCATAGCAATTAAACCTTTAAGTTGGATAACTTGAACCCATTCACCTGCATCTTGAGGTAACATGATAATAATTAGGGCTAAAGCACTAATCAGACCAGGTATAGATAAAAATTTAATCATATTCATATTAAGTAATTCTTTTAAGGCTATCAAAGCTAGTAAAAATGCGAAAAGCATTAATATTAAGCCACCCTTGAGCAAGATAGGCAAGAATATTAATAAAGCTATAATCGCGGTTAATGTTCTTACTTTCATTTTTTACTCCTCACTTAATCCTCCAAAACGTCTTTGGCGTGATTGATATATTTTCAAACACTCTCTTAACTCTTTTTCATCAAAATCTGGCCATAGCTTTTCATTAAAAATAAATTCACTATATGAAGCTTGCCATATTAAGAAATTGCTTATCCTTTGTTCTCCTGAAGTGCGTATTAATAAGTCTGGATCTGGATAACTATGCGTCATTAAATGACGTTTTATTAACGCCTCATCAATCACATCAGATCCTTGTCCGTTTAATTGTAATTCGTTATATATTGTTTTCATACTCTGAATAATCTCAGCTCGTCCACCATAATTTATAGCAAACACAAGAGTTAACCCAGTATTGTTCTGAGTTTTAGCTTTAGCAAAATCAATAGCATTAATTGTCGATTGTGGTAAACCTTCATAAAACCCTATTGTTTCAATTTTAACATTCTTTTCAATTAATTCTGGTAGAAATGTTTTAAGGAAATTCACAGGAAGATTCATAATATAATTAACTTCACTTTCAGGTCTAGACCAATTCTCTGTTGAAAATGCGTATAGTGTTAAGTACTTAATACCTAAATCACTCGCTTCGCGAGTAATTTTTTTGATTGTTTGCATACCTTCATAATGTCCTTTAATTCTAGGCATTTTACGTTTTTTTGCCCAACGTCCATTTCCATCCATGATAATAGCCACATGTTCAGGTATATTATGTATGTCTAAATCATTATTATGTTTTGTCTCAGTTTTGTTTTTATTTTTCAGCTTTTTAAACATGGTCTTTCCTCCGAGCCTGATCGTCTCTGTTTATAATATTAGTTAATTAAACAATCATCTATCATTTTATCATACTCATTTATTCCATTGAATAAGCAAATAAAAAAACTGTACCAAAGTCTTAGTTGGTACAGTTTAGACTATGAAGATATTCAATGTCTGACAGATGTTTCATTTTAGATAATATACTAATATGAATGTGTTTGCGATAATAAAATACCTATACTGACATAATATCTTTTTCTTTGTCGGCAACCAATTGATCTATATCTTTAATCGAATTATCTGTAGCTTTTTGTACATCATCAGTTTGACTTCTTAAGTCGTCTTCAGTAATGTCACCATTTTTTTCGTCTTTTTTAAGCTGATCATTAATATCACGACGAATATTTCTAATTGAGACTTTAGCATCTTCACCAATTTTTTTAACTTCTTTAACTAATTCTTTTCGTCTTTCTTCAGTTAAAGCTGGTACAGAGATACGAATAACCTCACCATCACTCGTTGGATTAACCCCAAGATTAGCCGCGATAATTGCTTTTTCAATATCAGCAACTGATGTCTTATCATATGGTGAAATAACTAATAGACGTGCTTCAGGCACATTGATACTTGCTAATTGTTGCACTGGTGTAGGTGCACCATAGTAGTCAACTGTAACACCATTAAGTAAATTGGAGTTTGCTCTACCAGCACTAATGTTAGCAAGTTCACGAGATAAGTTATCAATTGATTTTTGCATTCTAGACTTTGTATCTTTGATTATGTCACTCATTTTTTACACCTCAAAATTATTTTGTAATTAATGTTCCGATTTTTTCACCCATTACAGCACGCTTAATATTACCTTCTTCCATAATAGAGAAAACATTTAATGGAATGTTATTATCCATGCAGAACGATGAAGCTGTTGAATCCATCACTTGTAAACCTTCTTGAAGCATTTGAATATGTGTCAAATGTTCATATTTAATTGCATTTGCATCAACTTTTGGATCAGCTGAATAAACACCATCTACATTATTTTTACCCATTAAAATTACATCTGCTTCTACTTCAGCCGCACGTAAAGCAGCAGTTGTGTCAGTTGAGAAGTAAGGATTACCAATTCCAGCGGCAAATATAACAACACGTTTTTTCTCCAAATGTCTAATTGCACGTCGACGAATATATGGTTCAGCAACTTGTTTCATTTCAATAGAAGTTAAAACACGTGTATCACAATCTAATTGTTCTAAACTGTCTTGTAATGCTAAAGCATTCATTACAGTAGCAAGCATCCCCATGTAATCAGCCGTACCACGATCCATGCCTAGGTCGCTACCAGTTTTGCCTCTCCAAATATTTCCACCGCCGACAATGACAGCAATTTCACAATCCATTTTGGCAACTTCAGCAACTTGCTGTGCAACGCTTTTGATAATGATAGGATTTATGCCGAATCCTTTATCACCTGCTAAAGCTTCACCACTCAATTTTAATACTACACGTTTATATTTAGAAGTTTGTGCCATTTTCTTATCCTCTCTATCGTAAAAATATGTAAATATATAAGTAAAGAAGACACGAATGTCTCCTTTTAGCTATCTTAACAATAGACTTATAAAAAGGAAACGTGTGAGGTGTCTTCTTCCTTGTTAAACTTTATGACAGATTATTTCATTTGTCCTTTAACTTCTTCAGCAAAGTTTTCTTCACGTTTTTCCATACCTTCTCCAACTTCATAACGAACGAAATCAGTAAGTTTACCACCTTTAGCTTTTAAGAAAGCTTCAACAGTTTCGTCTGGATTTTTAACGAAGTTTTGATCTACAGCACAAATTTCTTGTAAATATTTACGTAAACGACCTTCAACCATTTTTTCAACGATTTTTTCTGGTTTACCTTCGTTTAATGCTTGTTGTTTTAATACTTCTCTTTCATGATTGATTTCTTCTTCGCTTACTTGTTCAGAAGAAACATATTTAGGGTTGATTGCCGCAATGTGCATTGCTACGTCTTTAGCAGCTTCTTCATCAGTAGTACCTTCAACTACGGTTAACACACCAATACGTCCACCCATGTGTAAATATGCACCAAATGCATCATTATCAGTTTTTGTTCTGATAGAGAAACGACGGATGCTTAATTTTTCACCAATTGTTGAGATAGCTTCTTTCATTCTTTCATCAACAGTTTTACCGCTAGATAATTTAGATTCCATCAAAGCGTCTACTGTTTCTACCTTGCTATCTAAAATATGGTTAGCAATTTCTTTAACTAATTCTTGGAAACCTTCGTTACGTGCTACGAAGTCTGTTTCTGAATTAATTTCAACGATTGCAGCTTCATTACCTTTTACTTCAACGTGTACAAGACCTTCTGCTGCGATACGGTCAGCTTTTTTAGCTGCTTTTGCAATACCTTTTTCACGTAAGTAGTCAATCGCTTTATCGATGTCACCATCAGTTTCAGTTAGCGCTTTTTTACAATCCATCATTCCTGCGCCAGTTTTTTCACGTAATTCTTTAACAAGTTTTGCTGAAATTGCCATTCATTATTCCTCCAATATAAATAGTAATTATTGATATACCTAGATTTTAGCATTATTTTAGGTTATATTTCCATTACAGTATTATGATTTAATTTTATTTTTAAAAAAAGGTGATAAGCATTAGTATCTTATCACCCATTTAAACTATCTCTTAGTTTGATTCAACAGAAGTGTTTTCTTCAGTTGTTTCTGCTTGTTCAGATTCTTCTTTGTCATCTAAATTGATGTTTTGTTCTGCAGCTACTTCTTCATTAGATACACCTTGTTGACCTTCTAAGATAGCGTCTGCCATTTTACCAGTTAATAATTTAACGGCACGAATAGCATCATCGTTTGCTGGGATAACGTAATCAATTTCATCAGGATCACAGTTAGTGTCAACAATACCTACGATAGGAATATTTAGTTTGCGAGCTTCAGCAATAGCGTTGCGCTCTTTACGAGGATCAACAACGAATAATGCTTGAGGCATTGATTTCATATCGCGAATACCGCCTAAGAACTTAATTAAACGGTCGTATTCTTTTTTAAGTTCAACAACTTCTTTTTTAGGTAATACTTCAAATAATCCGTCTTCTTCCATTTTTTCAATTTCAGAAATACGTTTAATTCGTTTTGAGATTGTTTTGTAGTTAGTTAAAATCCCACCTAACCATCTTTGGTTAACGTAGAATTGACCAGCACGCTCTGCCTCAGCTTTAACTGATTCTTGCGCTTGTTTTTTTGTACCTACGAATAAGACTTTTCCGCCTTCTTCAGAGATTTGTTTAACAAAGTTGTATGCTTCTTCAACTTTTTTCACTGTTTTTTGTAAATCAATGATATAAATACCATTTCTTTCAGTGAAGATATATTTTTTCATTTTTGGGTTCCAACGGCGTGTTTGGTGACCGAAGTGAACACCGGCTTCAAGTAATTGTTTCATAGAAATTACTGCCATTTTAAATTCCTCCTAGTGGTTATTTACCTCCATAATCAACTGATATAAAGACAAATATTTAATTTGCACCCTTTATATTTAAATTGATTATGTGCGTATTGGCTTTATAGTCGTCAATTAATATATCATATTTAATACATAAAAGCAATAACATGATTTGTATTATTGAATTTCTGTTTGAATAACAATAAAGATGGAGATTATTTAATAACATTCTTAATTTCTCTAAACATTTTATAGTCGATAATTAACATATAAAATAATAGGTTTCTGAAAAAGTAAAAATCAGTCCATTCATTATTCACAGATTAATCTTAATTTACTAATATTTCAAAAAAACATTTCATATTCAACTTTTACTTATTTTTTTCAAGCTCATCAAGGAATTTATCTTTTTTCACTTTAATAAATGTCCCTTTCATTCCAAGAGAACGTGATTCTATGACACCCGCACTTTCAAGTTTGCGTAAAGCATTCACTATGACTGATCGTGTAATGCCCACTCTGTCAGCTACTTTTGAAGCTATAAGTAAACCTTCTGTACCACCAAGTTCTTCAAATATATGTTCGATTGCTTCTTTTTCTGAGTATGAAAGTGAGTTGATTGCCATTGTTATAGCAGCTTTATCTCTAGCTTCTTTTTCGACTTCATTATGTTTTTCTCGTAATATTTCCATTCCTATTACAGTGGCTGCATATTCTCCTAATACTAAGTCATTTTCATTGAAGTCGTCTTGAACTCGACCTAAGACTAGCGTACCAAGTCTTTCGCCACCACCTAAAATTGGAAAAATAGTTGTTCTACTATTTAAAAATACCTCTCTATTCTCTGGTGGAAATACAGTTAATTCATTATCAATATCGATATTTGATTCTGTTTGTTTAACATTCATCAACTCTTCAGTATATTCGCGCGGTATATGTCGATCTTCTAACATATCTTTAATACGTTCACTTTTTAATAATTCATTCAAACAAGATCCTAAGATTTTACCTCTTCTCGACACAATAAATACATTAGTAACTGTAACATTACTAATTGTTTGAGCAACATCTTTAAAATCTACTGCAATGCCTTTATGTTTTTGTAATAAAGTGTTTAATTCTCTTGTTTTAGATAATAAGCTCATATTTTTTCTCCTTCTATATATATTTATAAAATAAATGCACTTAAATCTTTATTTGTTGAGATTGATTTTAATTTGTCATCTACATATTGTGGGGTAATATCCACAACAGCATTCGGCATGCTTGGTGCTTCAAATGATAAATCTTCAAGCATTTTTTCTAGAATAGTGTGTAATCTACGAGCACCAATATTATCAGTATCTTGATTAACTTGATATGCAATTTCAGCTAATCTTTGAATGGCATCTTCTGAGAAGTTAACTGTAACTTCTTCAGTTTGAAGCAATGCTTCATATTGTTTGACAAGCGATAATTTTGGTTCTGTCAGAATTCTCACGAAATCTTCTACTGAAAGGCTTTCTAATTCCACTCTAATTGGAAATCGACCTTGTAATTCAGGAATTAAATCACTAGGTTTTGATACGTGGAATGCACCAGCACCTATAAATAGCATATGTTCAGTATTTACAGTACCATATTTTGTCTGAATCATGCTACCTTCAAGTATAGGAAGAATATCTCGTTGTACGCCTTGTCTTGACACATCTTGACCGCTATTTTGATTGTTAGTAGCAACCTTGTCTATTTCATCAATAAATATGATACCCATTTGTTCTGCAAGCTCTAAGGCTTGTTGATTCGCAGTTTCTTGGTCGATTAATTCGTCAGCAAAATCATCAGCTAAGATTTTTCTAGCTGTCTCAACCGAAACTTCTCTTTCGACTTTTTTCTTGGGCATCAATTGATTCATCATATCTTGAATCTGTTGATTTTGATTAGTCCCTAACATTCCCATTGATGCAGGATCTTGTTCTACTTTTATTCTTACTTTTTCATTTTCAAGTTTGCCCTGTTCAAGTTGTTTTTTTATTTCAGAACGTTTCGTTTTAATTTCCTCAGTTGGCGGTTCTTCCTCTTCATCTTGATTTTGACCGAAGTTTGGAATTGCTCCACCGAATAAATTTTCCAAAGGATTGTTACCTTGTGCTGCCTTCTTTTTTAAACTCGGAACAAGTAATTTAACTAATTTGTCGTTTGCTTTCTTAGTTGCCTCATCTTTAACTAATGACTTTTTCTCGTCTTTTACTAAACGTACAGCAACATCAACTAAATCTCTAACCATGCTTTCAACATCTCTACCAACGTAACCGACTTCTGTAAATTTAGTTGCCTCGACTTTAATAAACGGTGCTCCAACAATTTTTGCCATGCGTCGAGCTATTTCAGTTTTACCAACTCCCGTTGGACCAATCATTAAAATATTTTTAGGCGCAATCTCTTGTTTCTCTTCTTCTTTTAAAAGACTTCTACGATAACGATTTCTTAATGCAATAGCCACCTTACGTTTTGCATCATTTTGTCCTACAATATACTCATTCAATTTAGATACGATGTCTTTTGGGGTTAACTTAATTCCATTTGTATCCATATTTAACATTCCTCCATATTGCTACTTTGTTTTATGAGATTCATTTCCTTAATTTGAGCAATGCTGTTTTTAAAGCGTTTCTACAATTATATTGTCATTTGTAAACACACAAATATCAGCTGCAACTTTTAAACTTTCGTATGCCATTTCACTAGCAGAAAGTTGTGTTGCATGTCTTTTTAAAGCTCGACCTGCGCTAAGTGCGTAGTTACCACCTGACCCAATGGCAATTAAATCATCATCAGGTGCAATAACTTCACCTGTACCACTAACAATAAGTATGGCATCTTTATCCATTACGATAAGCATCGCCTCTAGTTGTCGTAATTGTTTATCTCCACGCCATTCTTGTGCTAGTTCAACAGCTGCGCGCTCTAAATTACCACTAAATTGCTGAAGTTTTGTTTCAAATTTTTCGAAAAGTGTGAAGGCATCAGCAACACTACCAGCAAAACCAGCCAATACTTTTCCTTCGTATAAACGTCTCACTTTTCTCGCAGTTTGTTTCATAATAACTTGTTGGCCTAATGTGACTTGACCATCACCAGCCATAGCTGCTTCACCATTATGGCGTACAGCGTAAATTGTTGTAGCGTGTAAAGAATTATCCATAAATTACTCTCCTTTTTTTGCTCGAGGATGTGCGTTTAAATACACCTTTCTCAATTGTTGATTCGAAACATGTGTATAACGTCCAGTGGTCGATAAATTGACGTGACCAAGTAAAGACTGTACAGTCCTTAAATCAGCACCTTGATTTAATAAATGTGTAGCAAAAGTATGTCTTAATTTATGAGGATGTATGTCATTGACCCCAGCGGTTCTTTTAACGACATCATTAAGTACATACCTTACTCCTCTTTCGGTGATAGGATCACCTTTCATATTTACAATTAAATAATCATGATTAGCTAATTGTTTAGGTTGAAATTCTTCTAAGTATCTTTCTATACTCTGTCTACAGAACTCTCCAAAAGGTATAAACCTTTCCTTATTTCCTTTACCTAAGACTTTTACACCAGGTAAGTTCATATCTATATCTTTTAATTTAATATTTATTAATTCAGACACACGTATTCCTGTTGCATATAACAATTCAATAATAACTTTGTCCCGTATGCCTTTTTTATTATCATGCTCTACAGTTTGAAAAAGTGCTTCCATTTCTTCTTCATAAAAGAATTGAGGTAAATACTTCTCTTTTTTAGGATGCACTAGTTGAACAAAGGGATTAATAATTGAATTATTTTGAGTCATCCAAAATTCATAGAAGGTACGTAACGTTGATATCTTTCTTGATACCGTAGTTCTTTTTAGTTGATTAGAATATAAAAAAGCCAAATAGTTTCTAGCATCTTTATATTCAAAAGTCTCAAGTTGTAAATGTTCTCTTTCTAAAAAGTTGTTAAATTGAACTAAGTCATCATGATAAGATTTTAACGTATACTCTGAAAAGTTTCTTTCAACCTTTAACATGTATAAAAATGTTTCTTGGATTTTATCCAAAATCAATCTCCTCCATCATATTGCATTGTAGCATATGTGTAAAAACGCATACAGTAATTTGATAATCAATTCAAAATCTTTAGAGAATTAATTCCATACTTTATATAAATTAGTCATAATTTTCTCTAACTCACTTGTTTTACTTAATTTACGTTAGTTTTAAACAATATTCATCACAAAAAAACCAGGTAGTTATCAACTACCTAGTTAACCTATTTGTAAATTACAGCGTTTGTTTGTAATTATCTAAATACTCTAACGCTCTTTTGGCTTGTGTTTCATATCTTTCTTTTTTATCTTTAATACGTTTTTCAAGAGATGGTAAAAGACCAAAATTGGCATTCATAGGTTGAAAGTTCTTCTCATTTTTTGCATGCGATATGTAGTAAGCCATACTACCTATCATTGTCTCCCTAGGGAAAATAACTTCCCCTTTACCTAAAATTTTATGCGCAAGATTAATACCTGCAACTAATCCACTAGCAGCACTTTCAACATAACCTTCAACGCCAGTCATTTGTCCAGCAAAATATAAATTATCATGTCCTTTTAATTCATATTTTTCGTTTAAAACATCAGGTGAATTAATAAAGGTATTTCGGTGCATCACACCATATCTTACAATATCAACATTTTCTAATCCTGGTATTAAACGAATGACTTCTTTTTGCGCACCCCATTTTAAATGTGTTTGAAAGCCAACAATATTATATAATGTTCCAGCTGCATCATCTTGTCTTAATTGAACAACTGCATAAGGACGTTTCCCAGTCTTAGGATCTTCAAGTCCAACAGGTTTCATCGGACCAAATAATAAAGTTTTTCGTCCTCTTTCAGCCATGACTTCAAATGGCATACAGCCTTCAAAATATTTTTCTTTTTCAAACTCGTTGACTGTTGCAACTTCAGCTTCTAATACTGCATCATAAAAACGATTAAATTCTTCTTCAGTCATAGGACAGTTAAGATACGCTGCTTCACCTTTATCATAACGTGATTTTAAATATACTTTATCCATATTAATTGAATCTTTTTCTATTATTGGTGCGGCAGCATCGTAAAAATACAATTGATCTTTACCAGTAATATCAACAATTTCTTGTGCTAAATGCTCAGTAGTTAAAGGACCAGTTGCTATAATCGTATAACCTTCTGGTATATGATTAACTTCTTCATTTAATACAGTGATGTTTGGGTGGTTTCTTAAGGTATCTGTAATATAGCCAGCAAAATCATGTCTGTCCACTGCTAAAGCACCACCAGCTGGCACACGTGCTTTATCTGCTGATGTGATAATTAACGAGTCTAAATGTCTCATTTCCTCTTTAAGTACACCGACAGCATTTGTAAGTGCATTACCTCTCAATGAATTTGAACAAACCAATTCAGCAAATTTATCTGTATGGTGCGCTGGAGTCTGTTTAACTGGACGCATCTCAATTAAATTCACTTTAATTCCACGTTGAGCTAATTGATATGCAGCTTCAGAGCCAGCTAAACCAGCTCCTACAACATTTACTTTTTGAGTCATTTTGCCCCTCCTAAAATTACTCATCTATTTTTGAACTTCTTCTTCATAATCACAGTTGGAGCACACAACTTGACTACTTTTACCTTTTTTCTTATTCACAAGGTAATGATGACACTTAGGACAATCTCTTCCAACAGGCTTATCCCAAGAAATAAAATCACATTCCGGATATCTAGAACAACCATAGAAAATTCTATTTTTCTTTGATTTACGTTCTACGACATCTCCTTCATTACATTTTGGACACGTGACACCAATCGTTTTGACAATTGCTTTTGTGTTACGACAGTCTGGAAAGTTTGAACATGCCATAAACTTACCATATCTTCCCATTTTAATTACCATTGGAGAACCACAGACTTCACAATCTTCACCTGCTGGCTCGTCTTTAATCTCAATCTTTTCCATTTCAGATTCGGCGCGCTCAACATCTTGTTTAAAACTGTTGTAGAAATCTCCTATTACTTTACGCCAATTCATGTCACCTTCAGCAATTTTATCAAGTAATGTTTCCATGTTTACAGTGAATTCTACATCAATAATTTCTGGGAAGTATTCTTTAACTTGCTCATAAACAATTTCTCCTAATTCAGTTGGAATGAAGCGTTTACTTTCTAACTTGACGTAGTTCCGCTTTTGAATCGTATCAATAGTAGGAGCATATGTTGAAGGTCTTCCAATTTTAAGTTCCTCGAGTGTTTTAACTAAACGTGCCTCGGTATAACGAGGAGGAGGTTGTGTAAAGTGTTGTGCCGGTTCAATCTTTGTCGCAGTCACCTTATCTCCTTTATCAAGTTGAGGAAGCTTATTTTCTTTATCATTCTCTTTATCATCTTTTGCCTCTACATATAGTGTCATAAAACCTTTAAATTTAATAGTTTGACCATTAGCTCTAAATTTAATGTCGTTTTGAGTTACATCTAAAGCTACCGTATCCAAAATAGCTGGAGCCATCTGACTTGCTACAAATCTCTCCCAAATTAATTTGTATAGACGGTGTTGATCTCTAGTAAGAAAAGCTTTCATATCATCAGGCGTTCGCATTGTACTAGTAGGTCTAATAGCTTCGTGAGCATCTTGATCACCTTGTTTACCCGATGATTTACGCTGAGACACGTACTGTTCACCATATTTATCAGTAATATATTGCTGCGCTTCTGATTTTGCAGAAGTTGAAATACGAGTAGAATCAGTACGCATATACGTGATTAAACCTACTGTACCTTGACGCTTTAAGTCAATACCTTCATATAATTGTTGCGCTAGCATCATTGTCTTACGTGCTTTAAAATTTAATTTACGTGCAGCTTCTTGTTGTAAGGTTGATGTAGTAAATGGATGAGCAGGATAACGCGTTTTTTCTTTACGATTCACATTTGTGATTTCAAATTGATCACCATTTAATGCTTCAGTAATCTTTTGAACATCGTCTTTGTTATTTAGCTTATAAGGTTTATTTTTATAGTGTAGAAATTTAGCTGTAAACTTAGATTTCTTGTATCTAAATTCACCTTCAATAGACCAATACTCTTCAGGTTTAAAATTACGAATTTCATTTTCACGGTCAATGACTAAACGTAAAGCAACTGACTGAACTCTCCCAGCAGACAGCCCTTTTTTAACTTTCTTCCATAATACTGGAGAAATATTATAACCAACGAGTCTATCTAAAATACGACGTGCTTGTTGCGCGTCAACTAAATCCATTTCAATACCACGAGGATGCTTAAAACTATCTTTAACAGCATCTTTTGTAATTTCATTAAATACTACTCTATTTTCTTTGCTATCTTCTAATTCTAAAATTTTTGATAAATGCCAAGCAATCGCTTCACCTTCACGGTCAGGGTCACTAGCTAAAAATATCTTTTTGGCTTTTTTCGCATGTTTTTTTAAATCTTTAACTACAGGACCTTTGCCACGAATTGTAATATATTTTGGTTCATAGTTATCTTCAGTGTCGACACCCATTTGACTTCTTGGTAAGTCACGAACATGTCCCATTGAAGCAATAACTTTATATCTTTTGCCTAAATATTTTTCAATGGTTTTAGCTTTTGCAGGCGATTCAACAATGACTAAATTATCTGCCAAAGTTTATTCCCCCTTGCAAATTTAATTACTAAAGATAAATGATAAACGGTTATTTTTGTATTTGTCAACGTTTTAATTTTTAATTTCCAATTTTGTAAGAATTGTTATTATTTTTGATTCATTAAACTTTAACTAAATTAAAGGATATAAATAATTAATTCAGAAAGTAAATCTATCATTTACATAAATAGATAATCAATTAAGATACTACTTTCATCTATAACAACTTGAGCACCTTCATTTATCCTTCGTAAATTGCCTTTAGTCATTTTGTTGAACATTGAACCAGGTAGAACATAAACATTTCTATTTTGCTCTAAAGCACAATCAATAGTAATTTGACTACCACTTCTTTCTTCAGCCTCAGTTATAAGAACCCCTCTAGACAGACCACTTATAAGTCTGTTTCTTTCAGGAAATTTATACTTATTTATGGGAGAAAATGGTGGATATTCACTTATCACTAAGCCATTTCTTTCAACTTTAGTTCTTAAATTTAAGGTTGCTTTAGGATAATGATAACAATGTCCAAATCCAAGTACGCCAATAGTTGGTAAAAAGTATTTAAGTGCGGTTTGATGTGCTACACTATCTGCGCCACGCGCTAATCCAGAAACAATCGCCATATTTAATTGTCTAAATGAAGGAAAAAGATAGTTTAAAGATTGACTTGTATATTGTGTGGCATTACGTGAGCCAATTACAGCTAGAGAGTGAGAATGATTAAAGAACTGTGGATTTCCTTTGTAGAATATCACATAAGGATAATCATACATTTCTTTGCAAAGAGAAGGGTAGTTATCATCGAAGTATGTCGTAAAACTAACATTTGCTTTTTTCATTTCTTTAATAATGTCCATCAGCTTTAATTTTTTGAAACGTTCATATTTGTTCCATAGTCTTTCAGAATTACGCTCTGTAAGCCACCTTTTTATCATGTCATGTTGATGAAATACGTTTTCTGATAGAAAGCCGGGATATTTACGTGTAAGATGATGAAGTTGTGCTGTAGTGAAATTTGCCCAATATAGTTTTAACATCGTATGTTGTATCAATTATCATTACTCCTTTGTTTATATTATACCTTCAAATCCAAATTTTTTAGTTTACTGTTTAAAGACATTTAATTTTTAAATATCATGTATTTGTAAGGAGTAATTTAATGATAAGGGTTTAACGTGTCATAGTATAATGTAAAATTGTCGAATTTCATGTTTCTACTATTATATATATCAATGTATCAAAAAAGATAACTAATTTTTAAAATAAAACCATACTGATACTTAATCCGTTATTTTGATTTTTATTTAAATCAACCTACCTGGTTCCTCACCAAATTCTCTGCACTAGAATTTTCTGTTCCCATATTTATATTTTCAATTGAAATATCTATCAAAAATTAAACTATTCTTCTATTTAAGTATTCAACAAATGATGATACACCTATATGGGATGGAATACTTACCAACATATGTATATATCTTTGCTTCAATTATTTTACAATTTTCCACTCACATCATTGACACAAGGGGTTTCCTATCCCTTATTTCTTTTCCATATATCACTAGCCTACTATATCTGGGCTCAAAAACAATGTGCTACTTACAATTTCATTATGTATGTGCTAAACTGTTTGTGTCGGATGACATTAAAAAGCATCTCTTCGTGTTGAATATTTTGGTTGGCTGACCGATGTATATTCTAGCATGTAGAGATGCTTTTTTTAGATAAAGATAAAACTTTTGTGAATCATACGCATAACGTATGGTGTTCTTTATACAAAAAAACAACGAACCTGAACAAGGTTTAATGTTCAAGGTTCGTTGAAATCAATACTAATATATATTATTTTTTAATAGTTAATAACTCTTCATAAATGCCTGCTTTTTTAGCTGCATCAATAAGGGTTGTTCCTATTTCAGAAGGTGTATCTGCAGTTTCAACACCACAATCGTTTAATGTTTTAATCTTTTCAGATGCTGTACCCTTACCTCCTGAAATAATAGCTCCAGCATGACCCATACGTTTACCTGGAGGCGCTGTCTGACCGCCGATAAAACCTACTACAGGTTTGTTCATATTTTCTTTAATCCATTGTGCCGCTTCTTCTTCTGCAGTACCACCAATTTCTCCAATCATTACTACGGCTTTAGTTTCAGAATCTTCATTGAATGCCTTTAAAACATCAATAAAGTTAGTCCCATTTACTGGATCACCGCCGATACCTACAGCAGTTGTTTGACCGATACCTTCTTCAGTTAATTGATGCACTGCCTCATACGTTAATGTACCAGAACGAGACACGACACCAACATGACCTTTTTTATGGATATATCCCGGCATAATACCAATTTTACACTCATCGGCAGTTATCACACCAGGACAGTTTGGTCCGACTAAACGTGTTTTACGACCTTGTAAATATCTTTTTACTTTAACCATATCAACAACAGGTATATGTTCAGTAATACAAATAACCATGTCTAAATCGGCATCAGCTGCTTCAATAATTGAATCAGCAGCGAATGGTGCTGGTACGTATACAACAGATACATTAGCTCCTGTTTCATTTTTAGCTTCTTCAACAGTGTTATATACTGGAACACCTTCTACAACTTGTCCACCTTTACCAGGCGTTACCCCTGCGACAATTTGTGTCCCATAATCAAGCATTTGTTTTGTATGGAAAAGGGCAGTAGACCCTGTGATACCTTGTACCATTACTTTCGTATTTTTATCAATAAATACACTCATCTTAGTGCTCCCATCCTTTCCTTATGCTTCTTTAACAAGTTTAACAATTTTTTGAGCACCTTCAGCCATAGTTGCCGCTGGCTCAATAGCTAAACCTGATTCGTTTAATATTGCTTTACCACGTTCTACATTAGTTCCTTCTAAACGAACAACTAATGGTAATGTTAGTTCAACTTCTTTAACCGCTGCTACAATACCTTCGGCAATAACATCACATTTCATAATTCCACCAAAAATATTTACAAAGATACCTTTAACATTGTCATCACCTAAAATAATTTTAAATGCTTCAGTTACCTTTTCTTTTGTAGCACCGCCACCTACATCTAAGAAGTTGGCTGGATTTCCACCAAAATGATTAATTGTATCCATTGTTGCCATGGCTAAACCTGCGCCATTAACCATACAACCAATATCTCCATCTAAAGCGATGTATGATAAATCATATTTAGAAGCTTCTATTTCCTTAGGATCTTCTTCTTCTAAATCTCGTAATTCTAAAATATCTTTATGTCTAAATAATGCATTATCATCAAAATTTAATTTAGCATCTAAAGCCAATACTTGACCGTCTCCAGTTGTAACAAGTGGATTGATTTCAACAATAGAACAATCTTTTTCGATAAAGACATTATATAGTGCGAGTAAAAATTTAGTTGCTTTTCCAACTGATTCTTTTGGAATGTTAATATTAAAAGCGATACGTCGCGCTTGGTAAGGTGATAATCCTACTACTGGATCAATTGTTTCTTTGAAAATCTTTTCAGGTGTTTGAGCTGCAACCTCTTCAATTTCAGTTCCACCTTCTTCTGATGCCATCAAAGTCACTTTATCAGTAGCACGATCAATAACAAAACCAACATAATATTCTTTTTGGATATCGCATCCTTCTTCAATATATAAACGTTTAACCTCTTTGCCCTCTGGCCCAGTTTGATGTGTGACCAATTGTTTACCTAGCAGTTCATTTGCGTATGTTTCGACTTCAGATAATGATTTAGCAATTTTCACGCCGCCTGCTTTACCTCTACCCCCAGCGTGAATTTGCGCTTTAACCACATATACGTCTGAATTTAATTCTTTCGCTTTTTCCACTGCTTCTTCAGCAGTAAATGCTACTCGTCCCTCTGGAACTGCAACGCCCATTGAACGAAATATTTCTTTCCCTTGATACTCGTGGATATTCATCTTCCATCCTCCTGTTTCTTAGGTTAAGTTGCCCTTTAATTATAAAAAATGTAAGCGCTATTGTAAACTGATTGACAGTATTTATTGCAATTTAAGCAAAATTCAAATTATTTCATCATTGATTTAATCGGTTCAAATGATTGACGATGTTCATTGATAAAGCCCACTCGATCAATAGCCTCTAAATGTTGCTTAGTTCCATAACCAGCATTTTTATCAAAACCATAGTCTGGAAACTGTTTAGATAGTTGTCTCATATATTGATCACGATATTCTTTAGCCATGATACTTGCTGCTGCGATAGATACACTTTTAGCATCACCTTTAATAATTGAAGTTTGTGGGATATCAATATCTAGTGTCATTGCGTCTATTAATAAATGCGTAGGTGTAACATCTAAGTGATTTATAGCACGTAGCATTGCTAATTGAGTTGCCCGATAAATGTTCAATTCATCTATTTCAACTGAGGACGCTATGCCATATGTATATTGATAGACATTTTCTTTTAAATTTTGATTAAGTCGTGCTCTATTTTTGGGAGATACTTTTTTAGAGTCATCTAAACCAATATAATGATGATTCTTCTCTAAGATGACTGCACAAGCCACAACTGGTCCAGCCAAGGGCCCACGCCCTACCTCATCAATTCCACAAATTAATGCATCCCTATTAGATGACATAATATTGTTTTCGTATTGATTCATGGATAAATAGTGCTCTTCTAATGCTTGTTGCTTAAGAATATTTTTTTCCCTAGACTTAATCGCATTTATAACACCTTTACGTGAATCATTATTTGCTTCATGTTTATGTAACTCTTCCAACGTTTCAATTTGAGATAGTTTTTCTTTAATTTCTTTAATTGTTAGAGACATACTATCATTCACTCTTCATTTCTTTTAAAATATCAAAACAATAAGTTCCAATTTTGGCATTTCTCATATCATTGATAATCAACTCAATGACAGATTCATAATCTACTTCATTTCCTTTTTGTAACAATCCTCTTCTTCTTCCAATCGCATCAAACCAATCGAGTATCTCAGCGTCTTCATGTGTATCAATATTATAATGTTTCTTTAAAGCGGAAACATCATGCTTAATCATAAAATTCAAACCATAAATAGCTACCTCATCTAAATGCACAATACTATCCTTAATCGCACCAGTTAAACTTAATTTTTTACCGACCTCTTCATCTTCGAATTTAGGCCATAAAATACCTGGTGTATCAAGTAATTGAAGAGACTTCCCAACTTTAATCCATTGTTGCTGTTTTGTTACTCCTGGTTTATTTCCAGTTTCGGCGATACTACGTTTTGCTAACTTATTTATTAGTGTTGATTTTCCAACATTAGGAATGCCTACAATCATAGCTCTTATCGCTCTAGGTTTTAAACCTTTAGCTTTTTCACGATCAAATTTTTCTTGAGTTGCTTTTATAGCTTCAACTTCAACATTTTTAAGATTCTTGCCATGTTTTGCATCTACAGCCACCGGATAAAAACCTTCATCTTTAAAATAAGTTTCCCACTTTTCTAATTCTTTTAAATTCGTCATATCTTTTTTATTTAAAATTACTACTCGAGGTTTTTGTTTAATGACATCATCAATCATAGGGTTTCTCGAACTGTATGGAATACGTGCATCGACGAGTTCAAAAACTACATCTACCTTTTTCAGTTGTTCACTAACTTGTCTTTTGGCTTTAGCCATATGACCTGGATACCATTGTATCGCCATGCGTCATCATCCTATTCTTATTATTTTCTTAAACTTTTATCTATAACTTCATAATTATACTTTATAATAGCTAACCCAACCACTTTAAGTTTAACATGTGCATCATTTAGGATAAAAACCATTCTTCAATTCATAACAAATCTACGATGACCATTTGTAAACTTATTCAAAACTATTAAAATCAATTAACTTTATTAAATTACATTAAATTTAATGTAAATAGATTTAAATAATGCCACTAATACTTTCATTCATTGCCACAATAACCTACAATTTGACTAAACTAAAAAATTTTCAGCTCAATATGATGCGTTTTAGGAGAAATAAATGAGAAGAAAAGCATGTTTCATTATATTATTAATTACATTATCATTAATTGGTCATAGTTATATTATTTTTCGTTTCCATCATGATGGTATTCTTTCAACTGGCCCAAATGATGGTATGGAACAGATGATTCCTATTCAAATGTATCTTTATCATCAATGGACTCAAGGAAACTTATTTTATTCAACACATTTGGGTCTTGGTGGAGATTTTTTCACTGACTTAAGTTATTATTTTTCAACAAATTTAATATTTATTTTGAATGTCCCTATCATCAAATTATGTGAAATATTCTTTTCATTGAACACTAATCAAATTCTTCTTTGGATGTACAATGCGCTAATTGTTTCAATTATTAAAGCAACTATTGCTCTGTTTTGCACTTATTTATTTAGTTATTATATTTCTAAAAATAAAATAATCAGTTTATTGATTTCATTTATTTTTGTTATGTCACCTTTGTACTTTAGATTTACAATTTACTGGCCATTCTTTAGTGATACTTTCATTTGGTTACCACTCTTATTATTAGGGATTGAACGTTTATTAAGGGATTTTAAAGTAGGTTTATTTATACTAACTGTAAGTCTAATTCTAATTAATAACTTTTATTTTGCATATTATTTCCTCATTATTGGTATAGGTTATACCTTGATTAGAATTATTTACAGACATCCTAAAGATAGTTTAACTCGTTGGCAAGCTTCTCTTACAATTATATGTAGTGCGCTACTCGCTTTAGGAAATAGTATGTTTGTGTTCTTTCATGGTGTTCAAAGTTTTCTTAATAATCGTCGACAATCATTTACAGGACAAGTAAATTGGATTGAACATTTAAGTAAAGACACTAATATATTTTTCGATAATTACTTGATTGTTGTGTTATTTTTATCTATTCAAGCTCTTTTGACAATCAAATTATATAAACATTTTTATTATAAATTATTTGCATTGTTATTATTGGCAACAATTATTTTTGCATTTCTCCCATTTGTTGACCAACTATTTAATGGGTTTTCAGCACCTCAAAAACGATGGCATTTTATCTTAGCCTTTAATAGTTCAATTTTAATTGGGTTATTTGTAAAGTATTTTAAAACAATTCGTCCAAAGACCTATATTTATACTAATCTGATAGCTCAAAGTGTCATCTACATAAGTTCAATTAGCTACCATACTTTTTTACCTTGGATCTCTTTAGTTCCAGTTGTGTCAGTGATTGGGCTATTAATTTTATTAATAAAAGAGAAAAAAGTACGTTATTATCTTACTTACATTTATAGTATTTCGATCGCTGCTCTCAGCCTTATGATTACTTTCGTATTCATAAAAAATCAAATTTTCTTTCAAGATCATATTAATCGTGCGAACAAGCGATACATTAATTCAAGTTTATATAGCTCGGCTATGCAAAGATCTTTAGTAAAAGAAATGAATCAAACTAAGAATGACGATCAACGAATAAATTGGCGTGTCGATGAACAAGATAATACCCCTATGTATCAAAATTTTAAAGGACTTAGTATTTACTCTAGTATATTTCATCACAATATTCTCGATTTCTATTACGATGCGTTAAAAATTAATTTAGCTGAAGAATCTGTCAGTCGATACCAGTCTACGAATGCTCGCCAAAATATCGAGAGTCTGTTTTCAGTAAAATATTTAATGATGAAAGACTATCAAAATTTTATTCCATCTTATTTTAAAAAAGTTAAGTCACGCGGACAATATATTATTTATAAAAATCAACTTCTACTACCAAGTGTAAAAGTAACACAAAACATTTATAATCATAAAAGTTTAAAAAAGCCTATAGATAGGGAGCATGCAATGATTAATGGTGCTATTGTGACATCCAAAGGTGAATCATACCACTCAAAAGTTAAAAATTTATTAGACCAAACACGTGTGTCAACACAAAATATAACACGATATTCAAACAATGAACTAACCGTTAATAAAGAGAGCGGAATAATCAAATTACATTTACCTAAAAATATAAGAGACAAATACAAAGATTTTTATCTCACTATGAATATTGAACGAGGTGAACCTGACAGTAATTACACAGTGAGCATCAATCAATATCATAATCATCGTCTATACAACGATTCTATATATCGCACGGGAATAAGCAAGGTGCTTTATCGATGTTTACCAGACAAAAATGGTGACATTACGATTCAATTATCACCAAATGGTAAGTTCAATTTGGAACTGTTAGAATTAAACGGTGAAAATTATGATACGCTAAAACAAGCACACCATCATGCTAACTTTAATATGTGTTATAAAGATATAAAAAACGGGGTAAAAGTTAACTTAGATCATCATTCTAAGGGACTTGCAGTTATTAATATTCCGTATCGTAAAGGTATGCGTGCATACGTGGATGACCGACAAGTCAATATCAAAAAGGTAAATTATATGATGACAGGTGTCCCAGTTAATAAAAATGATAAAACAATTGTGATTCAATATCGACCACCTTTTCTAAAAACGATGTTTTCTATCTCAATATTTAGTATAGTGTTGAGTATTGTATTCATTAGATTAAAGAATATAAGGAAAAGAAAGATGAGGACTCGCCATGATTAAAAATATATGGAATAAACCTATGAAACGTTTTACACTAATCGTTTTACTTAGTTGCATATTGTCATTTATTCTATATGGCCCTTTTCTCTATCAATTTATAACTAAAGGTATTGTATTTAGTGGTAGTGGAGATGGCTTCAGACAAATGATGCCTTTTCAAATGTATCTTTATGAACACTTTACATCATTAAAAGGGTTTTATGATGCTTCATTTGGGTTGGGAGGCGACTATGTAAAATCACTGGCATATTATTATTCACTCTCTCCATTGATGTGGATTAACTTCTCCATGATATGGATATTGGAACAAACTATCAATGTGAATCCTCATGACATCAGCTTTTGGCCAATAAACCAATTAATCATGGCATATGTGCGCACTGTAATCACATTTATTTTTTCATTTTATTTATTTAATTATTTGCGACTTAAACCTGCACCATTGTTTATAGCAACTATATTATATGGTATGTCTACTGTTGTTACATATTATAATTTTACTTGGTCATTTTACGGCAATCTTTTAATTATGTTACCTATGTCAATTTGGGCTATAGAAAGATTCTTTAAAGAACGTAAAATAGGATGGTTTATTTTCGCGATTGCTTATACGTTATTCTCAAACTTTTATTTTAGTTACTATGAAGCAATTGTCATTGGTTTCTATTTTATTTATCGAGTCGTTATTCCTCATGAGACAGATATCGTGAATCGTTGGCAGAAATTTTACATACTCGTATGTGCCACTTTGTTAAGTGTATTAGTAAGTATTTACGGACTATATACTGGTGTATCTTCTTTTTTAGATAATGACCGAGCGCAAAATCCTAATTTCAAAATTACTTTTTTCACAAATTTATTTGAAACCAATTATAATATTTTTGCTAATGGCTTTTACATTACAATTTCTTTTATTGCTATCATTGCATTATTTTGTTTTAAATTATATCAACACTATTATTATAAATTGTTCGCAATTGCAACTTGGATCTTACTCATCGGTTCTTTTTTTCAATGGTTTGATAGTGCATTTAACGGCTTTTCATTGCCCCAAAGACGTTGGGTTTACTTCTTAGCATTATCAACAAGTGTATTAATTGCATTGTTTATACAACATTTAAGTGAAATATCAATTAAAGAATATACCTTTGTTGCTATACCAGTATTCATATACGGTTTCGTATTTATCACACTGTCTGAAAGATCAGTAAAGTGGATGTTTGTTGCATTGATTTTAATCATAGTGTTGTTTATATTTATTAAATATAAATCGTTGTTAACCCGTACTTCAATGATGGTATTACTCGTTGTCTTATTTTTAGCTCAACAAGTCTTAATGACTAATGATTCTAGAAAAATTACTATCGAACCTTATCAAACGACTATCAAAACAATTAATGATTCAAGCTATAGAAGTCCTGTCCTAAATAAAAAAATTAAGTATATGCATCAAAGCTCTACAAATCCATTGAAAAGATTAGATTATTTTTCATACTATGCATTAAACTCACCTATGATATATCACTACAACGGAACATCATTGTATTCTAGTATTTTCAATGGAGATATATTGAAATACTATGACAAGACGTTACAAATTAATATGCCTGTAGATAAAAATAGTACTTATCGATATTTAAATAATCGTGCAAACTTAATGTCTCTTTGGGATGTTCAAGATCGATTACGACATCCTGATGATTTAAATATGCCTTATGGTTTTAAAAAGAAAGAACTTATAACTGATAAAAAAGATCAATGGATTCATTCTGTTAATACAATAAATTATCCTAGTGCACACGTTACTAATAAAATTTATGATCCAAAAACACTAAAATCTCCCCTTGATAGAGAGCAAGCTATGCTTAAAGGTGTCGTATTGAATCATAAATCCCAAGCCAATACTGATTTTAAACCTAATACTAATTTACTTTCTAATGCAAAACAAAACTTAAATCATGCGAATTGGATTGATAGTAAACATTTAAAAGTTAAACAGAATAATGGTGGCGTCACTCTCAATTTACCACGCAATATAGTTAAAAATTATAAAGATATGTATATTGAAATGGATGTTGAATTACTATCTCCTGACAAAGAACATAAAGTAGGAGTTAATGAATATTCACAAGAAAGAAACCGTTTATCATACAAATATCGTCGTTTTGTTTCGCCAGTGACGATGCGTGCTAAAGCTTCAAATCAACTTAACATCAAGATGTCAAAAGGAGTTTATCGTTTTAAAGTAAAAGGAATTTATGGTGAAAACTATCAAACATTAAAAAAAGCTTCTCAACAGCTCCAGCCAGTTAAAGTAAAAAAAGAAAGAAATGGTTTCACAATTATTAAAAAGAAAAAGGAACACGGTTATCTCGTCTTGCCAATGGTATATGCTAAAGGAATGCATGCAATGGCAAATGGAAAGCCTCTAAAGGTTCAACAAGGAAACGGTATTATGACTACTATTCCTGTAAAAGAGGGACAAACAAAGATAAAATTAAGTTATACCCCTCCTTATTTTTATTTATTAATCACTGTCAGTTGTATTGGAATCATTTTGAGCATTCTTTTCACTCATTACGTAAAAAGAAAATAAATTAATTATTAATGATTTTCATAACTAAATAATTTTAATAAAATAAAAAAGCTTTCAAACTCTGATAAAACAGAAGTTTGAAAGCTTTTTTTCATTGTGGCACATCTTAAGCAATATGTTGAAATTGGCAACTATAGTGCTTATAGACTGGCCTTTTATAAATTGTCGAATATACTGTTTAGCGAATTTCTTGAATTCTAGCAGCTTTACCACGTAAACTACGTAGGTAATATAATTTAGCACGACGTACTTTACCACGACGTTTAACTTCAATTTTTTCGATTTTAGGCGTGTGTAATGGGAAAGTTCTTTCCACACCTACACCAGAAGAAATTTTACGAACTGTGAAAGTTTCTGAAATTCCTCCACCACGGCGTTTAATTACAACACCTTCGAAAACTTGGATACGTTCGCGAGAACCTTCAACGATTCTTACGTGTACACGTAAAGTGTCTCCTGAACGGAAAGTGGGTAAATCAGTACGTAATTGTGATTTAGTTACTGCTTCGATTAACTTATGATTACTCATTATAAATTCTCTCCTTCAACCTATGTTCTTGCCTAGACAAAAGTATAGCAGCGGATCATAGTGATTATTAGTGTTTTTTCACACTTGAATTATAATAGCATAACGTTAATCATTTTTCAATTTCTTTTTATAGGTTTCTAAAATTTCTCTATCTTTTTCAGTTAATGGATATTGTTCTAATAAATCTGGTCGCTTTTCATAAGTACGAATGAGCTTTTGCTCATGTCTCCACTGATCAATGTGCGCATGATTGCCAGATAATAATACTTCAGGTACGCTCATATTTTTATATTCACGTGGACGTGTGTATTGAGGAAATTCTAACAATCCATCTGAAAATGAATCATCTTGATGTGATGCTTGATTACCTAAGACGCCTGGAATAAGCCTCACTATTGCATCCGTCATCGTCATTGCTGGTAACTCTCCACCAGTTAGGACATAATCACCCATTGATATTTCGTCAGTTACAAGATGCTTACGTATGCGCTCATCATATCCTTCATAGTGTCCGCAAATAAAGACAATATGTTTTGCTTCACTTAATTCTTGTGCAATCTCTTGAGTAAAGGGACGGCCTTGTGGACACATAAGTATCACTCGAGTATGTTCATTACGATTTATGTCTTCCATAGCATTAAAAACAGGTTCAGGCTTTAATACCATACCTTGGCCACCACCAAATGGGTAATCATCAACTTGATTATGCTTATTAACAGAATAATCTCGGAAATTGATAGTATTAACATTGATGATTCCCTTATCTTGCGCACGTTTTAGTATTGAGTGATTTAAAACACCTTCAAACATTTCAGGAAATAGCGTTAAATAATCTATCTTCATTAATCTAACAATCCTTCCATCGGTGTAATTTTAATCGTTTTATTTTCTATATCAATATCTTTCACAACATCTTCAATATAAGGAATGAGATACTCTTTTTCACCTTTCACAACCCAAACGTCATTAGCACCTGTTTCAAAAATATTAATCACCCGGCCAATTGGCGTATCATCATCTTTAAATACTGTACAACCAATAATATCCGAATAATAATATTCATGCTCTCCTAATTCTATATCTTGGTGATCACGTTCTTGATAAATATAATCACCTTTCAAATGTTCAATATCATTTATGTTGTTGATTCCTTCAAACCTTAACATGTGAAACCCTTTATGTATACGATAAGAATCGACCGTATAAACAATTTCAGTATTATTATGTTTTACAAGTAATTGTTCACCAGGTTGAAATCGTGTTTCAGTAAAATCAGAGTTGGATTTCACCTTTACTTCCCCTTTAATACCATGAGTATTGACTATTTGTCCAACCTCTACTTCCATATATGACCCTCCTTCTAAATAAAGTTTATTAAACTGAATCAAATATATATTAACACGTATGTATGTAACAAATAAATATGATTAAAAAAGGACGCCATATTGGCGTCCCACAAAAACATGAGCTAATTATTTAGCATTCTTTTGTTCATCAAATTTTTTCAAAATACCTTCTCTAGATAAGATATTGTGAACTGTATCAGTTGGTTTAGCACCGTCGTGTAACCATTTTAAAGCTAATTCTTCGTCGATTTTAACTTCTGGTGCATTAACGTGTGCTGGGTTGTAAGTACCTAATTGCTCAATGATACGACCATCACGTGGTGAACGTGCATCTGCAACTACGATACGATAGAATGGGTTTCTTTTAGAACCTAAACGAGTTAAACGAATTTTAACTGCCATTTAAATTACTCTCCTTTATGTGTTTATGATTTTATTTTCTACAAGAATAAATAATAACAGTTACACAAATTTTTGTAAAGACTTTTTTCTTTACCAAAAGTAGATTTACGAAGTAAATCGTACTTTTGGTTATGCATGAGCTTTAGCTCAAGCGTTCCACTGCTCTTTTACGAAGTAAATCGTACTTTTGGTTATGCATGTGCTTTAAATCAAGCGTTTCTGTTAATTTTGTTAACAATCCTTATTAAGGTTCAAAAAAATCAAGCATCGAAGACACTCTCAAGTTTCGATGCTTGATTTCATAAATTAAAACGGTAAGTTCATACCCTTTAACATATTTTGCATTTGGTTTCGTTTAGCTTTTTTACCTTTACCGCCACCAGTAAATTGTTTCATCATTTTCTTCATATCATTAAATTGTTTCATTAGTCGATTAACTTCTTGTAAAGATCGGCCTGATCCTTTTGCAATACGTTTTTTACGCGATACATTTAATGTTTCAGGGTTTGAACGCTCTTTAGGTGTCATAGATTGTATAATCGCTTTAATATGATCAATTTGTTTATCACTCATATTAAGCTTATCTAAACCTTTCATTTTATTCATACCAGGAATCATTTTCATTATATCATCTAAAGGACCTAAATTCTTAACTTGATCTAACTGTTCTAAGAAATCATCTAATGTAAATGATGACTCTCGCATCTTCTTCTCTAGATCTTTAGCCTTTTCTTGATCTACATCTTGTTGCGCTTTTTCAATGAGACTTAAAACATCACCCATACCTAAAATACGCGAAGCCATTCGTTCAGGGTGGAATAATTCTAAACCATCCAATTTCTCACTCATACCTACAAATTTAATAGGTTTTTGGGTAACGGAACGGATTGAAAGTGCTGCACCACCACGTGTATCACCATCTAATTTAGTCAATGTTACACCTGAAACATCTAATTGTTCATCAAATGATTGTGCCACATTCACAGCATCTTGACCTGTCATTGCATCAACAACAAGCATAATTTCATCTGGTTTAGAAATTTCTTTAACTTCTTGAAGCTCATTCATAAGTGTTTCATCAATATGCAAACGACCAGCTGTATCAATGATAACGAAATCTAGATGTTCTTCTTTAGCATGTTTTAAAGCATTTTCAACAATTTGTTGTGGTGATACTTGATCACCTTCACTATACACAGGGATATCAATTTGTTTACCTACTGTTTGTAATTGATCAATAGCAGCTGGACGATAAATATCTCCTGCCACAAGTAAAGGTTTCTTGTTATATTTTTTACGCATTAATAATGCCAACTTACCTGCTGTCGTCGTTTTACCTGCACCTTGTAAGCCTACCATCATAACAACAGTTGGTGGTTTGTTTGCCATCTTAATGGATGTATTTTCTCCACCCATTAAGCTAGTAAGTTCTTCTTGTACGATTTTAATAACCTGTTGGCCAGGTGTTAAAGATTGCATGACATCAGAACCTAGCGCACGTTCTGAAACAGTCTTAACAAATTCCTTAACAACTTTGAAGTTAACATCGGCTTCCAATAACGCTAATCTCACTTCACGCATCATCGTTTTAATGTCTGCTTCTGTTACTTTCCCTTTACCACGCATTTTTTGCATCGTGGCTTGTAAGCGATCGGATAATCCTTCAAATGCCATAACGTTTGCCCTCCTTTATTATAATGATCACTACTCTAATTCTTCTAATTGAGTGATATATTGTTTAAGCAACTCAGGTTGATTAAGTGATTGTTTCATTAAGTTATATAATTCACGACGTTTCTCGAATCTTTGGTATAGTCGTAATTTCGATTCATAATCTTCTACTAAATCGCCAGTTCTTCTTATATTATCATAAACTGCTTGTCTACTCACTTCAAATGTATCAGCAATTTCACTTAAAGAATAATCTTGTAAATAAAATAATTCGAGATAATTTTTCTGTTTATTTGTAAGCAAACTTTGATAAAAATCAAATAGATAATTCATACGCAATGTTTTAACTAAATCATTTTGTCCCATTTTAGTTACCTTCTTCAGATTCAACGGATGAATTTCTAGAGATTTCTTCAGGAATATCTTCATTTTGTTCTATCATATCAGCAAATAATCCATATACATAGCTTTCAGGACTAAACGGTTGTAAGTCATCCATTTTTTCACCTAAACCAACATATTTAACTGGAATGTGTAACTCATTTCGAATTGCTAATACAATACCCCCTTTAGCAGTACCGTCTAATTTAGTTAAAACTATACCTGAGACATTTGTAACTTCCTTAAATGAACGTGCTTGTGAAAGTGCATTTTGACCAGTTGTTGCATCTAAGCATAATAAAGCTTCATGGGGGGCATCAGGTATTGCTCGATTAATCACACGTTTCATTTTATCTAACTCTTGCATTAAATTAGATTTATTTTGCAAGCGTCCTGCAGTGTCACAAATTAAAATATCTACGTCTTTATTTTTTGCTGCATTAATCGCATCATATACTACTGCTGCAGGGTCAGAACCTTCGTTTTGACTCACAACTTCAACGCCAACACGTTCTCCCCAGACGTTTAATTGTTGAATTGCTCCAGCTCTAAAAGTATCACCAGCAGCTAACATTACTTTTTTACCTTCTTGTTGATAACGATAAGCTAATTTACCAATTGTTGTTGTTTTGCCGACACCATTCACACCAACCATCAGTATGACATTTAAACGTCCATCTTCAATATTCATTGCTTCAGAATGATCGTCCTCTTGATGATAGATTTCTACAATCTTCTCAACTATAACCTCTCTTAAGTCTTCTGTTTCTTGTATATTACGTCTTTGTGCTTCTGTACGTAGCTCATCAGTTAATTTCATAACAGTATTAAAACCAACGTCCGCAGTAATAAGCATTTCTTCCAGAGCTTCGAAGAAATCTTCGTCAACTTTTCTATATCGAGCAATTAAATTATTTAACTGTTCTTGGAAGTTTTGACGTGATTTTTCCAAACCGGCCTTGAATTTTGCTCCAATTTTTTGAGCTTCTATTTCTTCAAAATCTTCAATCGATATCAAGCCATCTTCGTCAAAATCAGCTTCACTTAATTTTTTAGGTTTCTTTTTGGGTTTAACTTGTTCATCAGAATCATTCGGATCCATTGAATCTGAATCACTGTTAACATTTGAATCTACAGATTCATCCAGGTCTTTTTGAATATCATCTTCATTTTTACTAGAAAATTTATCTTTCAGACGTTTAAAAAAACTCATGCTTGTTCCTCCTTCATAACCTCATCTATTGTATTTAGGTTGACGCTAACTAACTTAGAAACACCAGACTCTTGCATTGTTACACCATATAAACGATCAGAAAACTCCATCGTTCCCTTCCGGTGTGTAATTACAATGAATTGTGTTTCCGTAGATAATTCATTTAAATATTGAGCATATCGTATCACATTAGCTTCATCTAATGCCGCTTCTACTTCATCTAGTATAACAAAAGGTGCTGATCGAACTTTGAGAATGGCGAACAATAGCGCTATAGCACTTAAAGCACGTTCACCACCGCTTAATAATGAAAGATGTTGTAATTTCTTTCCTGGCGGTTGCACGATGATATCAACGCCAGCAGACAAATAGTCATCTTCAGTTAAACGAAGTTCTGCTTGTCCACCACCAAATAATTGCTTAAACACTGTCGTAAAATGATCTTGAACTGCATGAAATGTTGTTTTAAAACGTCCTTCTACTTCTTTATCCATTTCATGAATGATTTGTTCTAAGGTTTCTTTTGCTTCTCTTAAATCTGTTCGTTGCTCATTTAAAAATGTGTATCGCTCATTCAACTCTTCAAATTGTTCTATTGCATTTAAATTTACAGGACCTAATTCATCGATCGACATCTTCGTTAATTTTACTTTTTTACGCAAATTGTCAATAGTTTCATCAGAATCATATTCCATTCTTGCACGTTCTACTGTGAGTTGATACGTGTCATTTAAATGATCTATTGCATGATTAATTAATACATCTAGCTTTGATTGTTTTGCTTTAATATCTTGATAATGATTTTCTATAGAAAGTATATCTTGATGACATTTTTGAAGCTGACCTTCATTCATTTCGATTTTCTCATTAAAATCTTTACGTTGCTGTTTAATCTCACTAAGTTGTTGATTTAAATTTTGTCTTACATTTTCTTGTTGCTGAATTTGCTCTTTCAACTTTTCAAAAGCATCTTCACCCATCATTTCATCTGAATTAAACAATTTGATTTTTTCATTTACTTCAAGTTTTTGACGTTCTGAATCGCTAAGTTGTTTATCTAAATGTTCGTGTACTTGCTTTTGCGATTTAATTCTCTCTTTAACAACAGCTAAATCAGATTGTTTTTGATGTAGTTGCTGTTGTGTTTGATGTGTCGAAGCTTTTCCCTCTTTTGATAATTGTGTATATCTTTCAATATCATTTTCTAGTTGCTTCAATTGTTGTTGTATCTCAGTTAAATGATTTTGCTTTTCTTTTAAAGTTTCTTTACTTTTATCACTTTGATATCCATCATTTTTTTCAAATTCGAACTCTTCATGTTCATTTTTAAGATGTGCTTCTTGTGTTTTTAGTCTATCTAGTTCTAATTCGTGATGATGTACTTGTTCTTTTAAATTGTTGTACTGCTGACTTGCACTAAAATATTGTTCACTTAATTGTTCAGCTTGTGTTTTTTGTTCTTTAAACTGACGTTCAAATTCTGCTGTTTGTCGTTGATAATCTTCAAGTTGATTTCGCATTGTTGATAATTCATCTTTTTGTGACAATATACTTTTTGTTTTACGTGCTCCTCCTCCTGTCATGGAACCACCAGGATTTACAACATCACCTTCTAAAGTTACTATTCTTGTCCGATATCGAATGGCACGTGCAAGTTCATTTGCATGTTTTAAATTTTCTACAATGATGGTATTACCTAATAAATTTTCAATGATGTTTTGATATTTAGCAGATACATTTATAGCATCAGATGCAATATTAATAAATCCTTGTGAACTACGAGCTACATCTTTAATCTCAGCAGCTACATGTCTTGGTTGAATCACGTTTAATGGTAAAAAAGTAGCACGACCTAGACCTCTTTGCTTCAAGTACTGGATTGCTTGACGACCGTCTTTTTCATTATCAACAATAACGTGCTGTAACGATGCACCTAAGGCTGTTTCAATTGCTTGCGTCATTTCTGAAGGAACGTTAATTACTTCTGCAACCGCACCATGAATCCCTCTTAGTTCTTTATCTTTTGCTTTCAAAATGTGCTTTACACCATTAAAGAAATACGTGTAATCTTCCTCTTGAGTAGCTAAACTATCAATTCTTGATTTTAACTTTTCATTATAACGATAGGCTTGATATAGTTTATTTTCATATTCAGAAAGAAGTCTTTTAGAATCTGTCAACTGTCGTTCTAATTGTTGAATATTTTGTTCTACTTTTTGCATAGATTTCTTAGAACTTTGATATGCCTTGTTTGTTTGAGTAATATTTTGTTGAATGTCCTTAAGTTGATTGAAAGCCTCTACTAAACGCGAATCTAATCGTGATTTTTTTGCTTCATTTTCATTGATTGTATGTTCTAAAAATCTTATATCATTATTAACATCTGATTGTTCTGACATCAATGTATAATAACTATTTTTAATTTCTTCCAGTTTTTCGTCGTGTTGTTCATCAGATACATAAAGAAGTGACTCTAATTCTTGAACTTCCTTGTTTAATTGCTTTTGCTTATTTTTCAAATCGGCTAATAATTTTTCATTTTGAGCTTTTTCATTTTTAATAGAATCAATTTGTGATTCTAAATTATCTAATTCTTCCTCATATCTTGCATTTGTTTCTGATTGGTTTTTCTTTCGTTCTTCTAATACATTTAGCTTACCTGATAATTGCTCATAATTCTCAGTTGCTTTAACTAATTCATAATTTAACTTTTCAATGTCATAATCGTTTTGTTGGCGTTTACCTTTATATCGTTGTAGTAACTGATTGATTTGAGCTTGTTGACCTTCTTTCTCAGCCTGTTGACTCTTTAGGTGATTTAAACGCTCATCTAATCGTTGATTATCTTCGGTATAATGATCAATGTCAGATACTGTAACGATGACATCACTTTGCTCCATTTCTTTAGATAATTGCTTATATTCTTTAGCAATGGCCGCCTCTTCTTTTAACGGTTCCACTCGTCCCTCTAAATCATATAAGATATCTTCGACCCGATTAAGATTATCTTCAGTATGGTCAAGTTTTTGAATCGATTCAGCTTTACGCTTTTTATATTTAAGTACTCCAGCAGATTCTTCAATAATTTGTCGACGATTGATTGGTTTTGCATTCAATATTTCATCTACTCGTCCTTGAGAAATAATACTAAATGCTTCCTTTCCAAGTCCTGAATCGAGAAATAAATCTATAATATCCTTTAACCGTGCACGATCATTATTTAAATAATATTCACTCTCACCACTTCGATAGAGACGGCGTGTGACAACTAATTCCTCAGAATCAATTTGTAATTTTTGTGAATGATTATCTAATTTAAGTTTTACTTCAGCAAAATTTTGAGCTTTTCTATGTTCAGCACCTGAAAAAATGATATCTTCCATTTTAGCACCACGTAGTGATTTGGCAGATTGTTCACCTAGTACCCATTTAATTGCATCAGTAATATTACTTTTACCACTTCCATTAGGACCAACAATAGCTGTCACACCTTTATCAAATTGAACATTGGTATGGTCGGCAAAAGATTTAAATCCTATGGCATCAATTGATTTTAAATAAACCATTGTATTCTCCTTATCACAGTCGTGTTGAGTTGATAAGCTTGGGGCTATATTAACAATTATTCAAAATTATCAATATAGATTGAAGCTTTATATGATGATCAATCATAGATTATCATATTTTTATAATTATAATGATTTTTTATTTTTCATTAGTTTATACGCTTGTTCTGCTGCCTTTTGTTCGGATTCCTTCTTTGTCTTTCCTTTACCCTCTGCAACTGCTTTATTTTCTAAAATCACTTCCGATGTAAATAGTCTATGATGTGCGGGACCCTCTTCTTTAATTAATTGGTATGTCACATCTCCTTTATTTTGGCTATGCACATATTCTTGAAATTGTGTTTTAAAGTCTACGACACCAACGAGCTCGTCATCTTCTACATACGGAAAGATAACTTTTTCAGCAAATGTCCATACTGTGTCTAAACCTTGATCTAAATATAGTGCACCTACAAAAGCTTCAAAAGCATCTGAAATAAGGGAAGGTCTTGTTCTGCCTCCTGTCTTCTCTTCACCTTTACCTAATAAAATCAGTTCGTTTAATTTAATTTTATTCGCAAATATCACAAGTGAAGGTTCACAAACAATTGTTGCGCGCATCTTTGTCAAATTACCTTCTGGTAAATGAGGATGTCTGTCAAAAAGATAGCGTGAAACCGTCAATTCTAATACCGCATCACCTAAAAATTCTAAACGTTCGTTGTGTTCTAAACGATTCATATTAAAGTCATTAATAAAACTTGAATGAGAGAAAGCTTGTTGATATAAATCAATATTTTTAAAATGTAATCCTAACGACTTCATTTTATCAGTAAATTTTTGTTGAAAATCATGTACCATTTCTTTCTTTTTCTGGTTAGCCACAACCTAACCTCCTAACTATAAAGTTTAAAAGCTTAATTTAATTTTACGTGAAAACAGACTAAAACTAAAGAAAAAATCTGAGCCGACGAGAAGACGACTCAGATATTAATCATTTTATTTTTCAAGGCTGTTGATGTATTTAACAGCATCACCAACAGTGTTGATTTTTTCTGCTTCTTCATCAGGAATTTCAGTACCAAATTCGTCTTCTAATTCCATTACTAATTCAGCGATATCAAGTGAGTCAGCGCCTAAATCATCTTTGAATGATGCGTCTTCAGTTACCTTGTCAGCATCTACGCCTAAACGATCAACGATGATGTCTTTTACTTTATCGAAGTTTTCCACGTCGCTTCACCTCCTTTTAAAGAGTCTTTTGATAGACTATTTTATTTTCCCATTTTACTTTCTAAAATACAAGTAGAATTTTAGAAACACTTAATACATGTGTATTTAGTGTTTCTTAT
>NZ_KV838738.1:0-789 GCF_001838765.1 Staphylococcus sp. HMSC34G04 | reverse complement strand
AAATTGTCGGGTTCGGAACTTAAAAATTGTCGCACTAATAATACTGATATTAGTAATACTGATGTTAGTGACACTAATATTAGTGATACGAATGATTTGAATGATACATATGAAATAAATAAAAATACTAATTATCATTCGAATCATACAAATCATGAATACACTGAATTTAATAATGATGCTTTAAAATTTCAAGTACTTGAGGAACTACCACAACAAATTAAAGAATACTTAAATAAATTTGAAATTAGAGAAATTCGTATTATTAAAAGTGTCTTACTCAAAGGTAAAAAATCGTTTAATAGTAATCATGATACATTCTATCGTTTAGAAGATTTTGAGTTTGAAATTGTGAGCGTCTTAAAACGATTTAAAGCAATGTTAATACAAAAAAATGAAAGTGTAGATGCAATGCAAGGTTATCTTATGCAATCAATTAAAGCTGAATTAGAAGAAGCACATGCATTGAACATGCGTCGTCAAAATATAAAACAACATAATATTTTTAATCAATAATTGAATAATGTGACAATAATCAAGTCATGACTTATAGAATGATGGAGGTTTTAATATGTTAACACCATTCATTGCTGGGGCAGTTCCTATATTAGTCCTAATAGCTATCGCAAAAATAGGTCAGATTATAAAACAAAGTAAGAAACATTAGTAAAAGTTTAAATTTGGATTACGCTTTTTATCCAACCCGTGCCAAGTGCTTAAATTTTATGAATTGTTTTATAATGAAAAACTAAAGTGAAGGTTCTGTTGCAAAGTTAAAATTATATGCAC
>NZ_KV838737.1:0-354 GCF_001838765.1 Staphylococcus sp. HMSC34G04 | reverse complement strand
ATCCGAATGATGTGGCTATCACAAAATCAAAAGCCTTCTTATAAAACGATTAATCGATTCAGAGTAAATCCCAAAGTAGACGCTTTATTAGAATCATTATTTATTCAATTTCATAGTCAGTGTTTGAAACAAAATATTATAGATGATTAGGCCATTTTTATTGATGGTACGAAAGTTGAGGCAAATGCAATCGATATACATTCGTATGGAAAAAAGTATTCACAACCATGAGTCAAGGATGAATGAAAACTCTAAAGTACTCTATCATGAATTGGTGATAAATAAAATCATACCTGAGATTAAAAAAGATCACGATAATGACTTAACAAAAGAAGAAATAGATTTGATTGGTAG
>NZ_KV838736.1:0-523 GCF_001838765.1 Staphylococcus sp. HMSC34G04 | reverse complement strand
TACATGTTTTTTAACTTTGCAACAGAACCTTTATTTTAATAGTTCCATTGATATTAGGTTTATTGTTTTTTTATAAAGTTTGAATATACAGAGAGTAAAGTTTATTCATATTTGGTTAATGTTGAAAAAAAACCGAAAGAAGAAGTTAAATTAAAAAAAGTTTTGGTAATTTGCCAGGTGATAGAAACTATTTAATAGAGTACAGAGATAAGGAAAATGGTTCTTTTAAATATTACTATTATGACTATAAAGAAAAGAAAGTAAAAGGAGAAGAAGAAAATAAAAATGGCTGTTCTAAAGATTTAAAGACTAAACCTCAATAGATTTAGTCTTTAAACAATTACCATTTATTATCTACAAATTTAAATCCGTTGTGTTTAACATCGTCTTTGTTAACGTATGAATATGGTGCGACTATACTAGGTTCTAACCAAACACCGTGTTCTGGAATGAGGTATTTTTTCCTGTTTTATAGTAAGAATACCAAACTAATGGTTCTGTTGCAAAGTTAAAAAACATGTAA
>NZ_KV838735.1:345-32715 GCF_001838765.1 Staphylococcus sp. HMSC34G04 | reverse complement strand
TTCTATATTATTTCAATAGAAATTGTCTTTATCTACTTATCCTAGAACTTTATGTCCCAGGCTATTAATTTTTTAATACAAAATGATTTATAAATAAAGTTATGAAAATCATATTTAACTTATTAAAATTCATCAAAAGAGTGAGACAATATTGAATGTCTAACCCTCTGTAATCATTGGTAAGGTGTTAACATTTTACTATGATTTAATTGCACGTTCTAATCTTCGATATGATTCTATTTGTTTGTCTTGATCATAGATATAACTAATTGCCATGAGTTCATCGATATCGCCGTACTCTTTTATGAACGATTCAAGTTTTTGTTTAACTGTTTCTTCAGATCCTATAAGTGAGCCTTTTAAACGTTGTTGCGCTAATTCATATTCGCGAGGTGTTAATAAGGCCTTTAAATCATCTGTTGGTGGTTGGACAGGTTGCATTTTTCCTCGTGTTATACTCACCATTATTTGAGACATCGTTGTTGCTAAATATTCTGCTTGCTCATCAGAATCTGACACAATTGTATTTAAACAAACAATTACATAAGGTTTATCAAGTACTTCTGAAGGTTCAAATAATTCTCTATAAATTTGTAGTGCGTCCTTCATTTGTTGTGGAGCAAAATGTCCTGCAAAAACATATGGCAACCCCTTACGTGCAGCTAAATGTGCAGAATCTGTAGATGAACCTAGAATATACATTGGGACATTTTTATTTACCGCAGGATAAGCACGTACATATGCTTGTTGATGACCCGGTCCAAAATATTGTTGCAGTTGTTCAACTTCTTCAGGAAATTGATAAACACCATTATGCTGATCTCTTCTTAATGCGCTCGCAGTCATCATATCTGTACCAGGAGCACGTCCTAATCCTAAGTCCACACGTTGAGGGAATAATGTTTCTAATGTCCCAAATTGTTCTGCTACGACTAATGGTGCATGATTCGGTAACATTATGCCTCCAGAACCTACTTTGATAGAATGAGTATGTTCTAATGTATGTTGAATTAATAAAGAAGTAGCTGAACTAACTAAATTTGGAGCATTGTGATGCTCTGCAATCCAGTAGCGCTCATAATCTAAGTCATCTAATGCTTGAGCGAGTGTAACCATGTCGTTAATTGCATCTTTATCTTCTTGACCTTCACGTATAGGTACTAAGTTTAATGCAGATAATTTTATATTTTTCATACAAAATGCTTCCTTTCCATTATTAATAATAGTTGAAGTATAACAATCATTTTCGATTTTCAATATTGAATTGCTCAAATTATTTTAACTTTATTTACAAAAATGTTATTCGATAAATTGGTAGGTTAGATGTTAAAATTTAAATGACTTACATTTTCTTTCATTGGAAAAACAGAAAAGTAGAAATAAATAAATAATGGTGCTATTATAGGAACATTGATAATTTGACAAGGAGTGTCCAAACATGGAAGTATACGCAGATTATGCTGCGACTACGCCAGTAAAACAAGAAGTAATAGATACTATGATGGAAATATATCAATCTCATTTTGGTAATCCATCGTCAATACATTCTATTGGTAGAGATGCGCGTAAATATCTTGACCAGTCACGTCGTACAGTTGCACAATTGTTGGGAGCGAATCCAAATGAAGTAATATTTACAAGTGGTGCAACAGAATCAAATAATACTGCTATAAAAGGATTAGTGAAAGCGAATGAACAATTAGGTAATCATATTATTACCACGAAAATTGAACACCACTCAGTATTACATGTATATGAGCAACTTGAAAAAGAAGGTTATGATGTTACGTATCTAGATGTAGATGATACTGGTGCAGTTGATTTAGACCAATTAAAAGAAACAATTAATGATAGAACAATTTTAGTATCAATTATGTTTGTAAATAATGAGATTGGAACAGTACAAAATATTTATGATATTGAAGATATTATTGCAGACACTCATGCATTATTCCATGTTGATGCTGTTCAAGCCATTGGACATTTAGATTTAGATTTTCATAATTTTAAAATTGATACGATGAGTATTTCAGCACACAAATTTGGTGGTCCTAAAGGTGTTGGTTTGCTATTAGTAAAAGAGCATACACCAATAGCATATAATCAACTTGGTGGTGAACAAGAAACCAAACGTCGAGCAGGTACAGAAAATTTACCTCAAATTGTAGGATTAACAAAGGCACTTGAATTAGCTATAACTAATCAAGATGCAAATAATGTTCATTTAATGAATTTAAAAGAATTATTTTTAGTTCAGTTACAGGAAAGGGCAATTCCGTTTGAATTAAACGGTTCGATGACAGATTCAACGGGGCATATTTTAAATATTTATTTTCCATTTATAGATGTTGAAACAATGTTAACATTACTAGATTTAGCCCATGTATATGTATCTTCAGGTTCTGCTTGTACAGCAGGTTCTACGACACCATCTCATGTACTCGCAGCTATGTTTGAAGATGAAGAACGAGCAAAACATTCAGTACGTTTTAGCTTTAATGAACAAACAACACCACAAGAAATTAAATATATAGTAGCTGAAATTCATAAAATCTATCATAAATTTAAGGAGGAATCATAGTGTCTAACAAAGATATACGCGTAGTTGTGGGCATGTCTGGTGGAGTGGATAGCTCTGTTACTGCATACTTGTTGAAAGAACAAGGTTATGATGTAATAGGTATATTTATGAAAAATTGGGACGATACTGATGAAAATGGAGTGTGTACAGCCACTGAGGATTATAATGACGTGATTGCAGTATGTAATCAAATTGGCATCCCATACTACGCTGTTAATTTTGAAGAACAGTATTGGGATAAAGTATTTACTTATTTTCTTGATGAATATAAAAAAGGTCGTACACCTAACCCTGATGTAATGTGTAATAAAGAAATTAAATTTAAAGCATTTTTAGAACATGCTTTAAAATTAGGGGCTGATTATGTCGCTACAGGTCATTATGCACGTATACGTCGTCATGAGGATGGGCATGTTGAAATGCTAAGAGGTGTTGACAATAATAAAGATCAAACTTACTTTTTAAATCAATTATCCCAAGAACAACTATCCAAAGTCATGTTCCCAATTGGAGATATTGAAAAAAGTGAAGTAAGACGTATTGCAGAAGAGCAAAATTTAGCTACTGCCAAGAAAAAAGACTCAACAGGTATTTGTTTTATCGGTGAAAGAAACTTTAAAGAATTTTTATCACAATACTTACCAGCTCAATCTGGTGAAATGTTGACATTGAACGGAAAAAAAATGGGACAGCATAGCGGATTGATGTATTATACAATTGGTCAACGCCACGGCTTAGGCATCGGTGGAGATGGAGATCCATGGTTTGTTGTTGGTAAAAATTTAAATGATAACATATTATATGTTGAACAAGGATTCCATCATGATGCACTTTATAGTGATTATCTTATAGCTTCTGATTTTTCATTTGTTAATCCAAGTGAAATTGATTTGGAAAAAGGTTTTGAATGTACAGCTAAATTCCGTTATCGCCAAAAAGATACTAAAGTTTATGTTCAACGCGAAAACGAGAATTCCATTAGAGTAACTTTTGCTGAACCAGTAAGAGCAATCACACCTGGTCAAGCAGTTGTCTTCTATAATCAAGAAGTATGTTTAGGTGGCGCTACAATTGATGATGTTTATAAAAACGAAGGTCAATTAAGTTACGTCGTATAAATTGCTTATACCGTTAATTCATGAGAAATTCTTGTATTAACGGTTTTTTTATGACTTGTTTTTTAATAAAAAATATATAAATAAAGAAAAATTGACTTAAATGTCCTGAAAATACATATTTCAATAATCATGTTATAATCGTGTAGAAATGAGGGAGAAAAAATGCACGAACAAAGTAAGATATACCAAAACATTAAAGATGGTAAATTAGATACCGCTTTGAAAGACTTGTTTGAAAATATAGAAGAAAATCCAGCCATTGTTGAAAATTATATTAACGCAGGTATTGTATTATCAGATGTTGGAGAAATTGAAAAAGCAGAACGTTTTTTTCAAAAGGCATTAACTATTGAACCTGAAAATGGTGCTGTTTACTATAACTTGGCGAATATTTATTATAATGAAGAACGTTATAACGAAGCAATAAAACTATATCAAACTGCACTACAATATGAAGTTGCGAAAAAAGATTGTAATTATATGATTGGTATGTCATTTAATCAACTAGGTGCTTTTAAAGAAGCTTTACCATTTTTAATGACTGCAGCTGAATTGGACGATGATAGAGATTTAGAAGTACAATTTCAATATGGTTTAGTACTATGTCAACTCGAAATGTTTGATGAAGCAATTAAACAATTAAATAAGGTTCTTTCTATCGATTCACAACATGTAGATGGTATATATAACCTTGGTTTAGCTACATATATGAAAAATGAAGATTTAGATGAAGCAATTGCATATTTTGAACAAGCAATATCAATTGATGAAAAACATTTACTTAGCCAACATGCATTAAAGACATTCAAAACTATGAAAGAGGAGGAATAATATGTCTGACCCTACACTTTTTGATTATTCAATGATCAAAGGTACAGTTGATACTATTTTATTTCAAAATACGGATAATTTTTATACTGTTCTAAAAGTAGATACTATCGAATCAAACGAAAAATTTGATAGTATGCCAACTGTGGTAGGGTTTCTTCCCAATGTAGTTGAAGGCGATGTTTATACTTTTAAGGGGCAAGTCGTACAACATCCACGTTATGGTAAGCAATTAAAGGCTGAAAGATTTGAAAAAGAGTTACCTCAAACTAAAGATGCTATTATTAGTTACTTATCAAGTGATTTATTTAAAGGCATCGGTAAAAAAACGGCTCAAAACATTGTAAATACACTAGGTGAAAATGCTATAAATGATATTTTAACTCGCCCAGAAATCTTAGAAAATGTACCTAGTTTACCAAAGAAGAAACAAAAACAAATTGCTGATCAGATTAATGCAAACCAAGAATCTGAAAAAATTATGATACGTTTACACGACCTTGGGTTTGGACCGAAATTATCAATGGCTATATATCAGTTCTATATGGGTGATACTTTAAATGTTTTAGATAAAAACCCTTACCAATTAGTATATGACATTAAAGGTATTGGATTTAATAAGGCTGATCAACTCGCTCGAAACGTCGGTATTGAGCCACATTCACCTGAAAGATTAAAAGCAGCATTATTATTTACATTAGAAGAAGAATGTATTAAACAAGGACATACATATCTACCTCGTACCATTGTTATAGAAACAACACAAAATTTACTCAATGAAGATATTGAGAAACCAGTTGAAACAGAGCAATTAATAGAAATAATTGACGTTTTATCAGAAGAGAAAAAATTAGTATCTGAAGCTGATCAGGTATCAATTCCAAGTTTATACTATTCAGAATTGAAAAGTGTGCAAAACTTATACCGAATTAAAACAAACACATCTAAATTAAAAGAAATAGAACAGTCTGATTTACAAATACATATTGGTGATATTGAGTCACAAAATAAGGTTAATTACTCTGCCTCTCAAAAAGAAGCGCTTGAAACAGCAATAAATTCTAAAATTATGCTTTTAACTGGCGGTCCGGGCACCGGTAAAACCACAGTAATTAAAGGTATAGTTGAATTATATGCAGAAATACATGGGCTCTCTCTCGATTATGATGATTACAATGAAGATGATTATCCAGTAGTGTTAGCCGCACCCACTGGTCGTGCTTCTAAGCGCCTTCACGAATCGACAGGTTTAGAAGCAATGACAATACATCGTTTAATCGGTTGGAACCAAGATACACAACCCCAGGATATTTTAGAAAATGAAATTAATGCAAGACTCATTATCATCGATGAAATGTCAATGGTAGATACTTGGTTGTTCCATCAATTTTTAAGTGCTGTGCCTTTAGAAGCACAAATTGTATTTGTCGGAGATGAAGATCAGTTACCATCAGTAGGTCCAGGACAGGTATTTAAAGACCTTATTGATTCTGAAATAATACCGCGTGTTAATCTTACCGAAGTATATCGTCAGCAAGATGGTTCCAGTATTATTGACTTAGCTCACCGTATGAAATTAAATGAACCTATCGATATTACTAAACGTTATCATGATCGTAGTTTTATTCGTTGTGGTACGAATCAAATACCAGACGTTGTTGATAAAGTAGTTAAAAGCGCTGTAGCTAAAGGCTATGATATGAGTGATATACAAGTTTTGGCTCCTATGTATAAAGGTAACGCTGGTATTAAGAGACTTAACCAAGTTCTACAATCTATTCTTAATCCGAAACAACAAGATGATCGTGAAATAGAATTTGGTGAAGCGGTGTTTCGAAAAGGGGATAAAGTACTTCAGTTAGTTAATCGACCTAATGATAATATATTTAATGGGGATATAGGTATAATAGTAGGTATATTTTGGGCCAAAGAAAATGCTCTAAATAAAGATGTGTTAGTTGTAGATTTTGAAGGTAATGAAATTACATTTACTAAACAAGATTTAATGGAACTAACACATGCATATTGTACATCTATCCATAAATCACAAGGTTCAGAATTTCCTATTGTTATTATGCCTATTGTTAGACAATATTATAGGATGTTACAACGTCCCATTCTTTATACAGGATTAACTAGAGCTAAACAATCACTTGTTTTGCTTGGTGAACAAGAAGCGTTTGATATAGGTTTAAAAACAAATGGACAAACACGATTAACACAATTAAATGATTTGTTAAAATCGTATTTTGGACAAAACAAAAATAATTTAAATACAAATAAACAAACTATTAACGAGCAAAAACAAAATGAAAATCAACTGGATTTGAATAATGAAAAAGAAAATGATATCCAATTAAACGAGTCGACAATTTTCCAAATTGATCCAATGATTAATATGGGGGAAATGACGCCATATGACTTCGTTGAACATTGACAAATCAATGTAAAGAAAATAAAATAAAACTAAGTAAGTATAGAGACGAGTAAATAACTTTTGAATTATAGAGATGTACTGGTTGGTGAAAAGTACAAACAAAATTATTGAATGCTACTCTATATTAGGTAAATAAAGTATACAAAGTGATAAGAAATAGTAGACAAACAAAATTCAAGTATGTAAATAGGTCACAATTCTTATAACTAGGGTGGTACCGCGATAACGTTCGTCCCTTTGTGGATGAACGTTTTTATATTCTTGAATAATACTCAACTATGACTATCTAACTGAGCTAACAAAAACGTATGAAGGAGAGTTTTTATTTATGAAAAAAATGAAAGCTAGTGAAATTAGGCAAAAATATTTGGATTTCTTTGTAGAAAAGGGCCATATGATTGAACCATCTGCACCACTTGTACCTATCGATGATGATTCATTATTGTGGATCAATTCTGGTGTAGCTACCTTAAAAAAATACTTTGACGGGCGTGAAACTCCTAAAAAACCAAGAATTGTCAATTCTCAAAAAGCTATACGAACAAACGATATAGAAAACGTCGGTTTTACTGCTCGCCACCATACTTTTTTTGAGATGCTAGGTAATTTTTCAATCGGTGACTACTTTAAACATGAAGCGATTGAATTTGCTTGGGAATTTCTAACAAGTGATAAATGGATGGGCATGGAACCTGAGAAGCTATATGTGACTATTCATCCTGAAGATACTGAAGCTTATAGAATTTGGCATGAAGACATTGGTTTAGAGGAAAGTCGTATTATTCGAATAGAGGGCAATTTTTGGGATATCGGGGAAGGACCATCTGGACCGAATACAGAAATTTTCTATGATCGTGGATTGGCTTATGGAAAAGATGATTCTGCTGAAGAAATGTATCCTGGTGGTGAAAACGAAAGATATTTAGAAGTCTGGAATCTAGTGTTTAGTGAGTTTAATCACAATAAAGACAATACTTACACACCACTACCAAACAAAAATATTGATACTGGCATGGGATTAGAACGTATGACTTCTATCTCACAAAATGTAAGAACAAATTATGAAACAGACTTATTTATGCCTATAATTAAGGAAGTAGAACATGTTTCAGGAAAAAAATATTTAATTGATGATGCACAAGATGTTGCATTTAAAGTTATCGCAGACCACATTAGAACAATTTCATTCGCAATTGCTGATGGCGCATTACCAGCTAATGAGGGTCGAGGATATGTATTAAGAAGATTATTACGTAGAGCAGTACGCTTTAGCCAATCATTGGGAATTAATGAACCATTTATGTATAAACTTGTTGATATAGTCGCTGATATCATGGAACCATATTATCCAAATGTCAAAGACAAGTCCCACTTTATTAAACGTGTCATTAAATCAGAGGAAGAACGCTTCCATGAAACGCTTGAGGAAGGTCTTACGATTTTAAATGAACTGATAAAAGAAGCGAAGAATAGTGATCAGGTTATTAAAGGTCATGATGCTTTTAAGTTATATGATACTTATGGATTCCCAATAGAATTAACTGAAGAATTAGCAACTCAAGAAAATTTGTCTGTTGATATGCCTACTTTTGAGCAGGAAATGCAACAACAGAGAGATCGAGCTAGACAAGCTCGACAGAATTCTCAATCAATGCAAGTTCAAAGTGAAGTACTAAAAAATATTCAAGATGATAGTCAATTTGTTGGGTATGAAACTACGGACTATCAATCATTATTAACTCATATCATATACAATGGTGAAGAAGTCAAACATGCTGAAGCAGGAGAAACAATTTACTTTATTTTAAGAGAAACGCCTTTCTATGCAGTAAGTGGTGGACAGGTCGCAGATAAGGGAACAGTTGGTAATGAGAACTTTGAAATAAATGTAACTGACGTAACTAAAGCACCTAATGGCCAAAACTTACACAAAGGTGTTGTGCAATTTGGCGAAGCAACACAGAACGCGAAAGTTGAAGCACGTGTTAACAAAGAGGATAGACGACTTATTCAAAAAAATCATAGTGCTACACATTTACTACATGCTGCTTTAAAAGAAGTATTAGGAGATCATGTTAATCAGGCTGGTTCGTTAGTTGAACCTGAAAGACTACGTTTTGACTTTTCACATTTTGGTCCTATGACACAAGAAGAAATTAATTTAGTAGAACGTAGAGTAAATGAGGAAATTTGGAGAGCTATCGATGTCCGTATTCAAGAAATGAGTATTGAAGAAGCCAAATCAATAGGCGCTATGGCTTTATTTGGTGAAAAATATGGAGATATTGTTCGCGTTGTCAATATGGCACCATTTTCAATAGAATTGTGCGGTGGAATACATGTGAATAATACTGCGGAAATCGGTCTCTTTAAGATTGTGAGTGAATCTGGAACAGGCGCTGGTGTTAGAAGAATAGAAGCTTTAACAGGTAAAGGTGCATTCTTACACCTTGAAGAAATTGAAACTCAATTTAATACTATTAAAAATCATTTAAAAGTTAAATCTGATAACCAAGTAGTTGAAAAAGTTAAACAACTTCAAGAAGAAGAAAAAGAACTGCTTAAACAATTAGAACAACGCAACAAAGAAATCACATCACTAAAGTTGGGGAACATTGAAGAACAGGTTGAGTTAATTAATGATTTGAAAGTTTTAGCAACAGAAGTAGAAATTCCAAATCCAAAAGCGATACGTTCAATTATGGATGACTTTAAATCTAAACTTCAAGATACTATTATAGTGTTAGTCGGACAAGTTGATGGAAAGGTTTCTGTAATTGCTACAGTACCAAAATCACTTACAAATCAAGTGAAAGCTGGAGATCTTATCAAAAACATGACACCAATTATTGGTGGAAAAGGTGGCGGCCGTCCTGATATGGCTCAAGGTGGCGGAACCCAACCTGAAAAAATAACAGAAGCATTACGCTTTATTAAAGATTACATTAAAAATCTATAACTCCAATAAATAATGGTGTAGAATTAAAGTGAGTCAGAATACGCTTATGAAGGAGTGTCGTATATGGAAAATTTTGATAAAACAATGAAATTTAGTTATGAAGAAATTCCTAAGGAAGATGTCAAATCAGTTCTTCAGAATGTCCATCGTACATTAGAAGAACGTGGATATAATGCAGTTAATCAAATTGTGGGTTATTTATTATCTGGAGACCCTGCATATATTCCACGTCAAAATGAAGCAAGAAACCAAATACGCCATATAGACCGTGATGTAATTATGGAAGAACTCGTTTCAAACTATTTAAAAGAGTCTAAGAATTAATATGCTAAAGCATAAAATTTTAGGACTAGATGTTGGAAGTAAAACTGTTGGCATTGCTATAAGTGACCTTATGGGTTGGACTGCTCAAGGGTTAGACACACTCCGTATCAATGAAGAACAAGAGGATTTAGGAATTGATCAACTCGTGAAGATTATTAAAGATAATCAAGTTGGAACTGTTGTTATTGGCTTACCCAAGAATATGAACAATTCAATAGGTTTTCGTGGAGAGGCTTCAATAAAATATAAAGAAAAGTTACAAGAGTCTGTCCCTTCTATTGATATTGTTATGTGGGACGAACGTTTAAGTACAATGGCTGCTGAAAGATCTTTACTTGAAGCTGATGTTTCAAGACAAAAAAGAAAAAAGGTAATAGATAAAATGGCAGCTGTATTTATTTTACAAGGCTATTTAGATTCTATTCAATAAAGGAGAAAATGAAAATGACAGAACATAATCCCGATGCAGAATTAACAATAAATAATGAAGAGGAATTACTTACGTTATATGATGAAAACAGAAATGAAGTTTTATACCGTAAAATGTTAGAATTTTATCATCCAGAATTCAAAAAAGAATATGTCGTTCTTGCAGAAGAAGGTGCACAATCAGATGACGAAGACATGATTGAACTTGTACCAATGATAAATGAACCTGATGAGTCTGGTGATGGAGGGAAATTAGTCCCTATTGAAACAGATGAAGAGTGGGATATGATTGAAGAAGTTGTAAATACTGAGATTAACGAATAATCTTTATAAGATGTTGTATGAGAAATGTAATTGAGTTTCTAGGTCTCCTCTATCAAGGAATTATATTGAGAGGGAAAGTTTAATATTATTAAATTTTTAACTTAGTTACCATCTTAAATTACATTCAAAATGCCTGAGACAATCAAAGCTGTCCCAGGCATTTTAATATTAGAATTATTTGAGTTTACCCTACTAATAATAGTGCTCAAAGACATATTCGTATAATTGCCTCTTATAAAAATCTTTGAATTATGGTAAAATGTCTAAAGTTAATTTCTATGAATACTCATATTTACTTCTAATATAAAAGTATAGAAGAATTACTATCATAATCAGTCATTTTCATTGATTAACTATCAACATAATCAATACATGGGCTGATTTATTTTGTTTTTGCAATTGTTAATGATGAAGGAAGTTTTAATGATATGGATTCAAATCAAAAATATTTAACACAATTACATCAATCAATTGATACTGAAATCGAAGAACTTAGAGTTTATGCCGAAGAAAATCAAGTTCCTATTGTTGATAAATTAACACTTGATTTGATAAGACAACTCATTCGAATGAATAGAACTAAAAATATTTTAGAAATTGGTACAGCCATTGGTTATAGTTCAATGCAATTCGCTAATATTTCTAAAGATATAAATGTAACAACAATTGAACGAAATGAGGACATGATTCATCTTGCAAAAAAGTTCATAAATAAGTATCGATACCAGAATCAAATCCGCATAATTGAATATGATGCTTTGAATGCATTTGAACAAGTCAATGACAAACAATATGATATGATATTTATCGACGCAGCTAAAGCACAATCAAAGAAATTCTTCCAACTATATACACCGTTATTAAAAAAAGGTGGAATTGTAGTTACTGATAATGTTTTATATCATGGATTTGTTTCAAATATAGACGTTGTTCGTTCTAGAAATGTGAAACAAATGGTTAAGAAAGTGCAACAGTACAATGAATGGTTGATGGAGCAATCTCAATTTACAACAAACTTTATAAATATGGATGATGGATTAGCAATATCTATAAAAGGAGAATGACTATGGTTGAATTATTAGTTACTCCTAAGTCAATAACTCATATGGAAACACTAATAGATAAAGGTGCAGACGCATTTGTTATTGGTGAACAAAAATTTGGTTTAAGACTGCCGGGAGAATTTAATCGTGATGCTATGCAAGAAGCTGTAGCATTAGCCCATAAAAATAACAAAAAAGTATACGCTGCTGTGAATGGCATTTTCCATAATTACCACTTAGATGCTTTGGAAGACTATATTAACTTTTTACATGATATTCAAGTAGATCGCATTATATTTGGTGATCCAGCTGTCGTTATGTATGTTAAACAACACGAGCATCCAATTCCATTAAATTGGGATGCTGAAACTCTTGTAACGAATTACTTTCAATGTAATTACTGGGGGAAAAAAGGTGCAAATAGAGCAGTATTAGCTCGAGAACTTAGTTTAGATGAAATAATTCATATTAAAGAGCATGCTGATGTAGAGATAGAAGTTCAAGTTCATGGTATGACTTGTATGTTTCAATCCAAAAGAATGCTATTAGGAAATTATTACACTTTCCAAGAGCGACAAATGAAGATAGAACGCCAACATGATCATGGAGACTTATTATTATACGATGAAGAAAGAGATAATAAATATCCAGTTTTTGAAGATTATAATGGTACGCACATCATGTCTCCAAATGATATCTGTTTAATAGAAGAATTAGAGCCTTTTTTTGAGGCAGGGATAGACGCGTTTAAAATAGATGGTATTTTACAAAGTGAAGAATATATAAATGTAGTCACAGAGCAATATCGAGAAGCTATAGATTTATTTAATGAAGATCCGGATGCATATGAAGATGAAAAATTTATGCTCGTTGATCCTATAGAAGAAATACAACCTGAACATCGTCCATTCGACGAAGGTTTCTTGTATAAACAAACAGTATATTAAGGAGGCTTATCATTAAAATGAAAACTTTAGAAGAAGTTAAATCCAAGACCCAAAAGATAATGAAAAAGCCTGAACTACTTGCACCAGCTGGTAACTTAGAGAAACTTAAGATTGCTGTTCACTATGGTGCAGATGCAGTGTTTTTAGGTGGCCAAGAATATGGATTACGTTCTAATGCTGATAATTTTACTATGGAAGAGATTGCTGAAGGTGTAGACTTCGCTAATCATTATGGCGCTAAAATTTATGTTACAACGAATATTATTGCACATGATGAAAATATGGAGGGACTAGAAGAGTACTTGCAAAACCTTGAATCTACAGGTGCTACAGGTATTATAGTAGCGGATCCTCTTATCATAGAAACTTGTAAAAAAGTTGCGCCTAGACTAGAAATTCATTTATCAACGCAACAATCTCTTTCAAATTATAAAGCTGTTGAATTTTGGAAACAAGAAGGATTAGACCGAGTTGTACTTGCACGTGAAACTGGTGCAATGGAAATGAGTGAAATGAAAGAAAAAGTCGATATTGAAATAGAAGCGTTTATACATGGCGCAATGTGTATCGCATATTCTGGTCGTTGTACTTTAAGTAATCATATGACAGCTCGAGATTCTAATCGAGGTGGTTGTTGTCAGAGTTGTCGATGGGACTATGATTTACTTGAAGTTGATAGTGATGGAGACCTAGATTTATATTATGACAACAGTGATGTTACTCCTTTTGCAATGAGTCCTAAAGATTTAAAATTAATAGAATCTATACCTCAAATGATGGAATTAGGCATCGATTCGTTAAAAATTGAGGGACGCATGAAATCTATACATTACATTGCCACAGTTGTTTCTGTATACCGTAAAGTCATTGATGCATATGCTGAGGACCCCGAAAACTTTAAAATAAAACCGGAATGGTTAATGGAATTAAATAAATGTGCAAATCGTGACACAGCACCAGCTTTCTTTCAAGGTACACCTGGTTATGAAGAGCAAATGTTTGGTGAAGAACAGTCTAAAAAGTCATCTTATGATTTTTGTGGCCTCGTGCTAGATTATGACCATGAAACACAATTAGCAACAATACAACAGAGAAATCATTTTAAACCAGGACAAGAAATTGAGTTCTTCGGCCCAGAAATTGATAGTTTTAAACAAGTTGTTGAAGCGATTTACGACGAAGAAGGTAATTCTTTAGATGCAGCACGTCATCCATTACAAATTGTACAGATTAAAGTAGATAAGCCTATTTATTCTAACAACATGATGAGAAAGGAAATTGGCTAATGAATCAGACAACGATTATTGGCATTGCAGGGGGTTCGGGCTCTGGAAAAACTACAGTTACAAATGCAATTATGAAGAATTTAGAAGGTCATAGTGTCGCACTCTTAGCACAAGATTATTACTATAAAGATCAATCACATTTAACATTTGAAGAACGGCTTGAAACAAATTATGACCACCCGTTTGCATTTGATAATGATTTACTTATTCATAACTTAAAAGATTTAAGAAATGGCAAACCAGTTGAGGTACCTACGTATGATTATTCTCAACATACACGTAGTAAAGAAACAATTGCATTTGATCCAAAAGATGTTATTATCGTAGAAGGTATCTTTGCTTTAGAAAACAAGACATTACGAGACATGATGGATGTGAAAATTTATGTTGATACTGATGCTGATTTACGAATTTTACGCAGACTTACTAGAGATACTAAAGAGCGTGGTCGTACAATGGAATCAGTAATTAATCAATATCTTAATGTAGTTAGACCTATGCATGAGCAATTTATTGAACCTACAAAAAAGCATGCTGACATCATAATTCCTGAAGGAGGCAGCAATAAAGTTGCCATAGATATTATGACTACTAAAATCCAATCACTCGTAAGCAAAAAATAGTAATTTTTATAGTAAAGGAAGATGAGATTTATGGAAAACCAAAAACAATATCCTATGACTCAAGAAGGTTATGAGAAACTTGAACAAGAATTAGAAGAGTTAAAAACGGTTAAAAGACCTGAGGTAGTTGAAAAAATAAAAGTAGCCCGTTCATTTGGAGACCTATCTGAGAACTCTGAGTATGATGCTGCTAAAGATGAACAAGGCTTTATTGAACAAGATATACAACGTATTGAACACATGATTAGAAATGCTTTAATCATTGAAGATAACGGTGATAACAATGTAGTTCAAATTGGTAAAACAGTTACTTTTATTGAATTACCTGGAGATGAAGAAGAAAGTTATCAAATCGTTGGGTCTGCTGAAGCTGACGCATTTAAAGGAAAAATTTCTAACGAATCTCCAATGGCAATAGCATTAATTGGTAAAGGATTAAATGATCAAGTACGTGTTCCACTTCCTAACGGTGGCGAAATGAACGTTAAAATCGTTGAAATTAAGTAAATAATTTACTAAATGAGGGAAGTCAAACTTAAAAATCATTGAATTACTTTCTAAACTCAATTCCGGATAGTAATATAGAGAAATTTTGAGTAGAACCTTGTATATATAAGATTCTAATATATCATTTAAAAAGTGTTATTCTTGTATTTTGATAGTTATGATTACACTTCAATGCACTTTAAAACCTGAGACTATTTTTGATGTCTCAGGTTTTTTTGTGTAATTTGAGAATAGTTTAAACATATGTTTGATGAGGTTTTATACAACACAGTATGACAAACTGTCATCAATATGATTAAATGATAATAGAAATTTAATGTTTAGAAGTTTGCAATAATTAAGATAACCTAATAACTTTAATTCAATTTATTATTTGTTATTATTAGCTATTTGAATTAATTATTAAACAACATCTTTATTGCAATGGTACAATAAAATTGTTGTAACAAATAATTCCTTAGTATTTTTAAAAGGAGGGATTTTGTTTTGAGGACACAATTTATTAATGAACAAACAATTATGATTTACTTTGAAAATGAAATTAGTGAATCTACGTTCAAAAAGGTACAACAAACAATTCAATACATAAAATCGAAAAATTTATCAGAAATAACAAACATTGTACCCTCTTATCGTGCTATTCTAATTTACTTTGATAACTCAGAGATAAATGGAGCTGAATTATTAGAAAATTTAGAATTTGATGAAGGTTTGAACAGTGGAAAACAATCACATTTTAAACAGCGTATCATTCATATACCTGTATTATATGGTGGAGATTTTGGTCCAGATTTATCAGAAGTAGCTAACGTTAATAAATTAAGTCAGGAAGCAGTTATTCAAATACATACACAACAACCTTATCTAATCTATATGCTTGGGTTTATGCCGGGTTTCCCTTACTTAGGTGGATTAGATGCTAAGTTGCACACACCTAGACGATCTGAACCTAGAATCAAAATTAACGCTGGTTCTGTTGGAATAGCAAATAATCAAACAGGTTTATATCCTATGGACTCACCTGGTGGTTGGCAGATTATTGGTCGCACACCAATAAAAGTTTTCGATTTAAATAGGTCACCAATGACGTTATATGAAGCTGGTGATTACATACAATTTTATAGTATTAATTATCAAGAGTTTGAAAAAATATCAAACGATATTAATAAAGGAAAATTTGATATAGATAAGTGGGTGACATATCAAGATGAGTATTAAAATTTTAAAGCCTGGTCTGTTTTCAACAATTCAAGATATAGGTAGAATTGGGTATCAGGATTTAGGATTTTCTGAAGCAGGTGCTTTAGATTACTATAGTTTTTCTATTGCACAAAAACTTATCGGAAATCAAGGACCAGCAATTGAATATACGTTAGTAGGTCCCAACATAGAATTTTTAACAGACAATACTTTTGCCATTGTCGGTGGTAATTCAGAACCGAAACTTAATGGTAACAAAATTGATTTACTAACCGTTTATCATGTGAGAAACGGAGATCAATTAGACATTGGTCAAATCACTGAAGGAGCAAGAGGATATATTGTTTTTGGACACCCACTTAAAATTGATAAAGTGGCTCAAAGCTATTCTACACATGTTAGGAGTGGAATGGGCGGATTTAAAGGTCGTGCATTAAAGAAATACGATGTTATTGCAACTCAAGTTAATCATAACTATAAAACTAATTTAGGAAAAACAATTGATTTTTCATCTATACCTGATAATAATTACATACACGTCATTGAAGGACCTCAAATCAATGAATTTGATGAAGAAACGATAGCTAAATTCGTTAATAGTGAATTCAAAATTTCTGATCAATCAGATCGAATGGGATACAGATTAAAAGGTAATACAGTAGCACCTAAAAATAGTGCTGATATCATTTCTGAACCTGTCGCTTTGGGAAGTATTCAAGTACCTAACGACGGTAATCCCATTATTCTTTTAAATGATAAACAAACAATTGGTGGTTATACAAAAATTGCAACGGTAACACAATTAGATTTAAGAAAATTAGCACAGATGAAGCCTGGAGACATTATACAGTTTGAATGGATAACTGTTGAAGAAGCTTCTAAAAAGCTTAAAGAATTTAAGTCTAAATTTGAACAATTACTAAAGCGTTTTGATGAGCAACCATTGTTTAACCTAAATCATATTAGACATACTTCTAATAAAATTGCAGAAATAATTAAGGAGGATAGATAAATGGATATTAAAAAAATTGAGAAAGTCATTAAATTGGTAAAAGCTAATGATGTAAAAAAATTTAAGTATAAGGACGCTCATAATGAAATAGAACTTGATTTTACTAATGGAGCATCTCAACAATATTCACAACAGTCATCTCAAGATATTCAACAAGATAATATTAAATCCTATGATGAAAAACAAGAAGCCATATCAAATGACCAGCAAGAGATTAAATCTCCTATGGTTGGAACATTCTTCTTACAAGATAGTAAAGAATTAACAGAACCTAAGATTAAAGTTGGCGATACAGTAACTGAAGGAGATGTTATCGGTTACATTGAAGCTATGAAAGTTATGAATGAAGTAACTACGGATGTTTCAGGTGAGGTCACAGAAATATTAGTAGAACATGGAGACAATGTTGAATATGATCAGCTACTAGTTAGAGTTAAATAGGAGGAATTCATTGATGTATCGATGTTTGATTGCAAATAGAGGCGAAATAGCAGTAAGAATTATAAGAGCTTGTAGAGAGCTTAACATAGAGACAGTTGCCATTTATGCAAAAGGTGATGAAACCAGCTTACATGTAAGTTTAGCCGATCAAGCAATATGCATAGGTGAAGCAAATCCATTAGACAGTTATTTAAATATTGATCGTATTATATCTGCTGCAAAAGTTACAGAATCAAATGCTATTCACCCTGGCTATGGTTTCTTATCGGAATCTACGAATTTTGCGAAAGCCGTTGAAGACAACCATATACATTTTATTGGACCAAGTAAGACAACTATGGAAATGATGGGAGATAAAATTACTGCGAGACAAACTGTGAAACAAGCAGGTGTACCTGTTATACCGGGTTCTAATGATGCTGTTCAAAGTGTAGATGAAATTAAATTATTAGCCAAAGAAATTGGATTTCCAGTTGTACTAAAAGCAGCTAGTGGTGGTGGTGGGAAAGGTATCAGAATTGTTAAAGAAGCATCTCAATTGGATCAGGCATTGAAAGAGGCTAAAAGTGAAGGACAAAAATATTTTAATGATGATCGAGTGTATGTAGAGGCATTCATTCCAGTAGCAAAACATGTGGAAGTGCAGATTATCGGAGACGGTAAAAATAACTATGTTCACTTAGGTGAACGTGACTGTTCTGTTCAACGAAAGAATCAAAAATTAATAGAGGAAGCGCCTTGTGCTGCATTAACTGAACAAAGAAGAACAAGAATATGTAGTGATGCAGTTAAAGTAGCTCAAGCTTCAAGATATCGTAGTGCTGGAACAATAGAATTTTTAGTTACTGAAGATGCACATTACTTTATTGAAATGAATGCTCGTATTCAAGTTGAACATACTGTTACAGAAATGCGTGCTGATAGAGACTTATTACAAGCTCAGTTATATTTATTAACACACGGTGAATTACCATTCACCCAGAAAGATATTTTATTTAATGGTCATGTAATTGAGGCACGTATAAATGCTGAAAATCCTGAAAAAAATTTTTTACCTACCCCAGGAAAAGTTAATAAATTACACTTACCTCAAGGATTTAATATACGTGTAGATTCTTTACTTTACACAGGTTATCAAGTTTCTCCTTATTATGATTCACTTGTAGCTAAAGTGATTGTAAAGGATTCTAATAGACAAACTGCTATTAATAAACTAAAAGTTGCGTTAGATGAACTGGTCATCGAAGGTTTTACTACTACAGCTGACTTTTTATATGCGGTTTTAAATTATCCAATATATGCAAAAGGCGATGCAAGTAAAGTAGATATTAAATTTCTTGAAAAACATCAAATCATTAAAGAGGTGAAATGAAGTTGAAAATTGATTTAAATTGTGATTTAGGAGAAGCTTTCGGTAATTATACATTCGGTGGAGATCAGCATATTTTACCATTAATAACTTCTGCTAATATTGCTTGTGGTTATCATGCAGGTGATGAAGATGTTATGAATGAAACCGTTCAATTAGCGAAAAAAAATAATATAAGTATTGGAGCGCATCCAGGTCTTCCAGATTTGAAAGGCTTTGGTCGTCGTAAAATGGATCTTACTCCAAATGAAATTTATAACTTAGTTGTATATCAATTAGGTGCGTTAAGTGGCTTTTGTAAAATCAATCATGTAAAAATGATGCATGTTAAACCTCATGGTGCTCTTTATCAAATGGGGGCTAGAAATAAAGAAATTGCACATGCAATTGCTCAAGCAGTTTTCGATTTCGACTCAAATTTAATATTTGTCGGTTTAGCGAATACATTACTTATTTCGGAAGCTGAATTAGTGGGGCTTAGGGTAGCTTCGGAAGTATTTGCTGACCGTCGTTATGAAGATGACGGTCAATTGGTAAGTAGAAAAAAAACCGATGCCACTATCACTAATACTGACGAAGCAATCCAACAAGCATTAAAAATGGTTTTGGAAAATAAAGTTGTAAGTAAAAATGGAAGAATTATCGATTTGAAAGCAGATACAATTTGCGTTCATGGAGATGGTGAACACGCATTAGAATTTGTTACAGAAATTAGAAATGAATTAATGAAAGAAGGCATTGATATTCAATCCTTATAGGGGGTCAAAAGATGGGGGAAAATACAAAACAAGATTTCAATCAAAATGGACAAAATTTTAAATTCACAAAAAGACATAGACGATTATTATATGGTTCAGTTTTTTTAATGGCTACATCAGCTATTGGTCCAGCATTTCTGACTCAAACTGCAGTGTTTACTGCACAATTTTATGCTAGTTTTGCATTCGCAATATTAATTTCTATTATTATAGATATAGGCGCTCAAATAAATATATGGAGAATATTAGTGGTAACTGGTTTACGTGGTCAAGAAATATCTAATAAAGTATTACCTGGACTTGGTACTATTATCTCCATTCTAATTGCATTTGGAGGTCTCGCATTTAACATAGGTAATATTGCTGGTGCAGGTTTAGGTTTAAATGCAATATTTGGTCTTGATGTCAAATGGGGGGCTGCAATAACATCTATTTTTGCGATTCTTATCTTTGTTAGTAGAAGTGGTCAGAAAATAATGGATATTATTAGTATGATTCTAGGTATCGTAATGATTTTAGTAGTAGCTTATGTCATGGTCGTTTCAAATCCCCCTTATGGAGATGCATTAGTACATACATTTGCACCTGAACATCCTTTCAAACTTATATTACCTATAATTACATTAGTTGGTGGTACAGTAGGGGGTTATATTACTTTTGCAGGTGCACATAGAATTCTAGATTCTGGTATAAAAGGTAAAACATACCTTCCTTTCGTAAATCGCTCTGCTATAGCAGGTATTTTAACAACTGGTGTTATGCGTACCTTATTGTTTTTAGCTGTACTAGGTGTTGTTGTAACTGGCGTTACGCTTAGTTCAGATAACCCACCAGCATCGGTTTTCCAACATGCATTAGGTCCTATAGGCAAAAATATTTTTGGTGTAGTAATATTTGCAGCAGCAATGTCCTCCGTAATTGGTTCTGCATATACTAGCGCAACATTTTTAAAAACACTACACAAATCGTTATTCCATAAAAATAATCTTATCGTTATTATATTTATTGTAATTTCAACTTTTATTTTCTTATTTATTGGTAAACCGGTGAGTTTACTTATAATAGCTGGAGCAATTAATGGTTGGATTCTACCAATCACATTAGGTGCAATTCTCATTGCAAGTAGGAAAAAATCTATCGTTGGTGATTACCAACACCCAACATGGATGCTTGTTTTTGGTATTATAGCCGTCATTGTCACGATAATGACTGGTATTTTTTCATTACAAGATTTAGCAAGTCTTTGGAAAGGTTAATTGTATAATAAAGTTCAATGACTACCCGCAACTGTTTTTAAATCAATTGCAGGGTAGTTTTTAATTATAAATAAGAAGAGATATTATTTAATCATAGTGATTTAAGCATTCATACTTTAAAACTCGCTATCGTGGAGATATTTAAAATGTGATAAAATACTTATGCTAATGCTTTATAAATGAGGTGTAAAAAGATATATGATAGGAATTATTGGAGCAATGGAAGAAGAAGTGACGATTTTAAAGCGTAAATTGAATGATATGAATGAAATAAATATTGCGCATGTTAAATTTTATGTTGGCACGCTAAACCACAAAGAGGTGGTTTTAACACAAAGTGGTATAGGTAAAGTTAATGCTTCTATCTCAACGACTTTGTTAATAGAAAAATTTAATCCAGAAGTCGTCATCAATACTGGATCAGCAGGTGCATTAGATCAAACACTATCTATTGGAGATATATTAGTGAGTAACCATGTTTTATATCATGATGCTAATGCTACAGCGTTTGGTTATGAATATGGACAAATACCTCAAATGCCTAAAACTTATACTACTGATCCTACATTGATGAAAAAAACAATGCATGTATTAGAACAACAACAACTGAATGGTAAAGTAGGTATGATTGTTAGTGGTGATAGTTTTATAGGTAGCTCAGAGCAGCGACAAAAAATTAAGCAACAATTTCCAGAAGCTATGGCTGTCGAAATGGAGGCAACTGCAATTGCGCAAACATGTTACCAATTTAAAGTACCATTTATCGTAACTAGAGCTGTTTCGGACTTAGCAAACGGTAAAGCCGATATTTCTTTTGAAGAATTTTTAGATAAAGCAGCTTTATCATCTAGTGAGACAGTTTCATTATTAGTAGAATCATTATAAAGGTAAAGGTGAAAAGATAGTGGGAATCATAAAAAAATTATTTATGCCAAATGCATATGTGAAATCAATATTTGAAATTGATATAGAAAAACTTGCCGATAGTGGTGTTAAAGGTATCATAACTGATTTAGATAATACACTTGTTGGTTGGGATGTTAAAGAACCTACTAACGGTGTTAAATCGTGGTTTGCTAAGGCTAAAGATTTAGGAATAACTGTTACAATTGTGTCAAATAATAATAAAAGTCGTGTATCAAGTTTCTCTAGTAGTTTAGGTGTAGATTATATATTCAAAGCACGTAAACCAATGGGGAAAGCCTTTAAGATGGCTATAAAAAAAATGAAAATCCAACCGAGAGAAACTGTTGTTGTAGGAGATCAAATGCTTACTGATGTGTTTGGTGGCAATTGTAATGGTTTATATACAATTATGGTAGTACCTGTTAAACGGACTGATGGATTAATTACAAAGTTTAATCGATTAATTGAAAGACGATTATTAAATCATTTTAGAAAAAAAGGTTATATTAAATGGGAGGAAAATTGATTGAATGAAATACTAAAATGTATTGGATGTGGTGCACCCCTGCAGTCAGAAAATAAAGACGCACCCGGCTATGTTCCAGAACATAATATGTTTCGAGAAGATGTCATCTGTAGAAGATGTTTTAGATTGAAAAATTATAATGAAGTTCAAGATGTGGGTATGGAAAGTGAAGATTTTTTAAATCTACTTACTGGACTATCTGAAAAAAAAGGAATTATTGTCAATGTAGTAGATGTGTTTGATTTTGAAGGGTCATTCATCAATGCAATACAAAGGATTGTTGGTAATAAAAAAATTATATTAGTGGCAAATAAAATAGATTTATTACCTAAACAAATTAATCATCGACGTGTAAAAGAATGGTTAAGAAAATCTGCTCGTAAATATGGATTAGAAGCAGAAGATGTCGTTCTTATTTCTGCAAATAAAGGTTGGGGGATTGATGAATTATTGCAATCTATAAACCATGTAAGAAATAAAGATGACGTATACATTGTAGGTACAACAAATGTTGGAAAATCTACATTAATTAATAAATTAATTGAACAGAGTGTGGGAGAAAAGGATGTAGTAACTACATCACGCTTTCCAGGAACAACTTTAGATATGATAGATATTCCATTAGACGAAAAATCATTTATGTTTGATACACCAGGTATCATTCAATCACATCAAATGACAAACTATGTATCTGAAAATGAGTTGAAAATCATCATACCTAAAAATGAAGTAAAGCAACGTGTGTATCAACTTAATGAAAAACAGACATTATTTTTCGGAGGATTGGCACGCATTGATTATGTATCTGGTGGTAAAAGACCACTTGTTTGTTTCTTTTCTAATGATTTAAATATTCATAGAACTAAAACCGAAAAAGCTAATGATTTATGGAAATCCCAATTAGGCGCATTGCTTTCACCACCTCAAGATGCACAACAATTTAATCTTAATGATGTAAAAGCAGTAAGACTGGAAACCGGTAAAACTAAACGTGACATAATGATATCTGGTTTAGGATTCATAACTATTGATGCTGGTGCAAAAGTGATAGTTCGTGTTCCAAAACATGTAGATGTTATTTTAAGAAATTCAATTCTCTAAAATGAGGTGATAAAAGTGAAATTTGCAGTAATTGGAAACCCCATTTCTCATTCATTATCGCCATTGATGCATCATGCAAATTTTCAATCTTTAAATTTGGAAAGCACTTATGAAGCGATAAATGTACCAGTTAATCAATTGCAAGACATTAAAAAAATAATTTCAGAAAAGGGCATTGATGGATTCAATGTTACTATTCCACATAAAGAACGTATTATTCCGTACCTAGATGATATTAATGAACAAGCGAAATCTGTCGGTGCGGTAAATACAGTTTTAATTAAAGATGGTAAGTGGATTGGTTATAATACTGATGGAATTGGTTATGTCAATGGTTTAAAGCAAATATATGAAGGTATAGAAGACGCTTATATATTAATTTTAGGTGCAGGTGGAGCAAGTAAAGGCATAGCAAATGAATTATATAAAATCGTTCGTCCTACTATAACAATCGCAAATAGAACGATGTCTCGTTTTAATAATTGGTCGTTAAATATTAACAAAATAAATTTAAGCCATGCAGAACGCCATTTAGATGAATTTGATATTATAATAAACACTACACCTGCTGGTATGTACGGAAATAAAGATTCTGTAATTTCTTTAAATCGTTTAGCTTCTCATACATTAGTAAGTGATATTGTTTATAATCCATATAAAACACCAATACTGATAGAAGCCGAACAAAAAGGAAATCCAATCTATAATGGTCTCGATATGTTCGTTCATCAAGGTGCTGAAAGTTTTAAAATTTGGACTAATCTAGAACCAGATATAGAAGCAATGAAAAACGTAGTAATTCATGAATTGAAAGGAGAATTATGATGTTAACTGGTAAGCAAAAAAGATATTTACGTAGTTTAGCTCATAACATTGATCCAACTTTCCAAATAGGTAAAGGTGGTATTAATGAAAATATGATTCAACAAATTTCTGAAACATTAGAAAAGAGAGAATTAATTAAGATTCATATATTACAAAATAATTTTGATGATAAAAAAGATTTAGCAGCATTAGTAGCTGAGCAAACGCAAAGTGAATTGGTACAGATAATCGGGTCAATGATTGTGTTATATAAAGAGTCTGAAGAAAATAAAGAAATCAAATTGCCATAATGAATCAAAAAATCGTTCTCTTTGGCGGTCAATTTAACCCGATTCACACTGCTCACTTAGCAGTAGCAAGTGAGGTTTATCATGCTATTAAACCAGATATATTTTTCTTTTTGCCTAGTTATATGGCCCCTTTAAAGCATCATAATACGCAATTATATTCTGTACAACGAGTAAAAATGATACAGCTCGCTATTAAGGAGATTGGATTTGGTGAAATTTGCACTACTGATTTAGATAGAAAAGGTCCAAGCTATACGTATGAAACCATTTTGCATCTCAGAAAAATATATCATAATGCACAGTTATACTTTATTATTGGAACAGATCAGTATAAACAATTGGATAAGTGGTATAAAATTAATGAATTAAAAAAACTTGTAACCTTTATTGTTGTGAATAGAGAAACTGATAACCAAAATGTAAGTAAAGAGATGATTTCTATAAAGATACCTCGAATAGATATCAGCTCCACAATGATTAGAAATAGAGTGAAAATGAACCAATCTATAAAAGTCTTAGTACCCAAAGGGGTAGAGAATTATATAAAGGAGGAGGGGTTATATGGAGATAAGTAAAGCTAAAGAACTGGTAAAAGAAAAACTGCCTGATAAACGTTATCAACATTCATTACGAGTGGCGGATACCGCAGTTAAGTTAGCAGAAATATACGATGGTGATATCAAAAAAGCTGAGTTGGCAGGTATATTACATGATTACTGTAAATACGAAGACTTAAGTACAATGTATCAAATTGTTAGACAATATGACCTTGAAAGTGATTTGCTTAGTTATGGTGGAGAGATTCTTCATGGACCAGTATGTGCGGCAATTATGAAACATGAATTTGGTGTAAATGATGAAGAAGTTTTACTTGCTATAAAATATCATACGACTGGACGTCAACAAATGACCAAAACTGAGAAACTTGTTTTTATTGCAGACTATATAGAGCCTGGTAGAAAAACGCCTGGAGTTGAAGAAATTAGAGATATGGCATACAATCAAGGTAGCTTAGATAAGACAATTTATGAGATTTCTAAGCGCACTGTATTATTTTTAATAGAAAAGGATATTACTGTATATGACGCCACAATTGCGTGTTTAAATTATTATAATTATAGCGATGAAAGAATAAAGGATGATTAAATGAATTCAGAAGAATTATTAAATATTGCTGTCGAAGCTGCGGAGAATAAGAAAGCAGAAGATATTATTTCTCTCAATATGAATGAAATTAGTGATATGACAGATTATTTTGTAGTCTGTCACGGTAACAATGAACGTCAAGTTCAGTCCATTGCTAAATCTGTTAAAGAAGTGGCACATAAACATGATATTGAAGTTAAACGTATGGAAGGCTATCAAGAAGCTCGATGGATACTTATTGATTTAGCAAATGTAGTTGTTCATGTGTTTCATAAAGATGAAAGAAGCTACTACAATTTAGAGAAATTGTATCAAGATGCACCTATTAAAGAATATGGTCAGGCAGTATTTTAGTCATGAATCAATATGAAGATATGAGTTTAGTTTATGACCAACTTACTCAAGATCAACCGTATCATTCGTGGTTTAATATTGTTCAACATTTCTTACCTTCTGATAGTCATGATTTGTTAGATATTGGTTGTGGTACTGGCAACTTAACACAATTACTAACGTCACTAGGTGAAGTTACTGGTATGGATATTAGTGTAGATATGTTATCAATAGCTAGCCAAAAAACAAATCAGGTGAAGTGGATCGAAGGCAATATGACTCACTTTAATTTGAACAAAAAATTTAATATGATTACAATATTTTGTGATTCACTGAATTATTTAGAAACATTAAATGATGTAAAAATGACATTCGAAAGAGTGTATCAGCATTTAAATAAAAATGGTGTTTTTATTTTTGATGTACATACTGTTCATAAAATGAAAACATTATTTAATAATAAAAGTTATATTGATGAATCTGATAATGTTTTTGTAGGTTGGGATGCAATATGTGGGGAAGAACCATTAAGTGTTTATCATGAAATGACTTTCTTTGTATCACAGCAAAATGGATTGTATCGACGCTTTGACGAATCACATTATCAAAGAACATATGACGAACAAATCTATCGAAATTTACTACAAGATGTTGGGTATCATAGTGTTAAAACTTTTACAGACTTTAACATTCACAGTCATGAAGAAGATGCCCATCGTTTATTTTTTGTTGCTAAAAAATAAATTTTTAAAAGTAAAATCACTTCTCAGTACGTTAATAATACTGAAGGAGTGATTTTTTGTGTTTAATATTAATAGGCGATATATCGACTTTTTTATGAAATGGAAATTTTACATCTTAATTATATTAATAATGTTAATAACATTCTTTTTGTACTTGTTCAACGATAACAATAGTGATTTGAAACAGAATAGTCAGGAAGGACAATCTAAATTATCTGACCAGCAAATAACAAACAACAAAAAGTTAAATAAAAAAGAAGTGTCTATTCAAAAAGATAATACAAAAGAAACTAAAATATTTATCGATATTAAAGGTGCTGTTAAACATCCGAATGTATATGAAATGTCTTCTTCGAATAGAGTCATTGATGCTTTAAATAAAGCAGAGGTATTAAAGGATGCAGACTTATCACAATTAAATCTTTCTGAAAAATTAGTTGACCAAAAACTTATCTATGTTCCTAAAAAGGGTGAGAATAGTATGAAAATAGACTCACAGCAAGCAGCATTGAATTCGAGTGACGTAAAAATCAACACGAATCAACCTTTGAATTTAAACTCTGCTACTGAAGAACAATTGAAAAACATACCAGGTATAGGTCCAAGTAAAGCTAAAGATATTTTAAATTACAGAGAAAAAAATAATGGATTTAATAGTATCAATGACTTAATGAAAATAAAAGGATTTGGAAAGAAGACATTTGAAAAACTGAAAGAACATTTTACTATTTAAATCATCATTTATTGCAATATTAAATCTAAATGATTAAGCTATAAATATTACAACTACTTATTTTAAGGAGGCATAGTTAATGGAACGAATTAAATGGGAAGAATACTTCATGGCCCAGAGTCATTTACTCGCATTAAGATCAACGTGTAAAAGATTATCAGTTGGTGCTACAATCGTAAAGGATAATAGAATAATAGCGGGTGGATATAACGGCTCAGTAGCTGGAGAAGTGCACTGTATTGATGAGGGATGTTTGATTGAAGATGGACATTGTATACGTACTATCCATGCAGAAATGAACGCACTACTACAATGTGCAAAACAGGGTGTATCAACAGAAGGTGCAACGATTTACGTTACTCATTTCCCTTGTTTAAATTGTACGAAATCAATAATACAAGCAGGTATCAAAACGATTTACTATGCACAAGATTATCATAATCATGACTATGCCATTAAATTATTGAAGCAATCAGGAATTGAATATAAAAAAATTCCGTTTTCACCCGAATATGTTGCTCAATATCTGACTCAAGAATAACCAATGTTTTACATTGCTCTTTCTTTTTTGGTAGGGGTACTTTGGATAAAATTCAAAGTAATCTCTATCTGCTTAATATTAACTCTTTTGTTACTAATTATGATTAAAAGGCTTAATATTATAATACTATCATTAATGTTTATTTCAGCTATAAGTTCATTTTTTTTAATAAGTTCCTATAACCAAACTGAAATTAAAAACTTAAATAGTTTATATAGTGAACCGTTTATTGATGATTTTGTTAGTTTTAAATCTTTTACACCTAAATCAACATACTATACTGGCATATTAAATTATAAAAATAAAGACTATAGATACTTTTATAAAGCATTAAAGTCAAATTTGAAGCAGGATTTAACTCATAAAAGTTGTCGAGTTAAAGGAGAATTTAAATTCGATAAAGAGTTTCTCTTGTTGAATATTTCAACAGTTCAATTTAAGTCTTGCCAAGAAAACAGTATTTTCACTCCTATATATCATCATCAAAATTATATCACCAAAATTATTCATAAATCTGGAGTCACACATCCTGAAAGAATATTAGCGTTAATAACAGGTGATACCTCTCTAATTGATGAATACTATAAATCTAACATCAGAGATATAGGTATTTACCATTTACTAGCTATAAGTGGTACACATGTTGGTACAATTATTGTCCTCGTTTATCAACTGTTAGTTCGTTTAAATATACCTCTAGTTCTCATTAAAGGTGTAACTATTTTACTATTATTAATCTACGCTGTTTATACCGGATTTGTACCCAGTGCCATGCGTGCTATTTCAATTGCAATCATCATACTTATGTTGCCAATCCATTTTAGGAAAAGTTCTATACATGTGCTTTCATTTATATTTATGTTAATGATTGTCTTAAATCCTCAATTTATTAATCATATTGGTTTTCAGTTCTCTTTTTTGATAAGTTTATTTATTATATTGACAAAACCATATATAAGTGGTTTAAAACCACTTAAATGTTTATTTATTATTAGCTTTTTGGCTCAATTAGGTTCAATTGTAATTAATACCTATCATTTTAATCAATTTCAATGGATAGGTTTGCTATCTAATTTTATATTTGTTCCATTCTACTCTTTTATATTATTTCCTTCTGTCATTATCTACTTTATTTTAATTCATATTTTTCAACATAGCTTCCTATTAAATACTTATATAAATATACTTTTTAAAATTCACGATTGGATAGTTCATTTATTTTTAAATTTAAATCATTTTAAGTGGTACATTCCTAAATTAAACCAATATAGTTTACTTATTTTGATTATACTAACGTTAATTTTTCTTTACATACTTGTCTATAGAGGGATTGTTACATCCGTAATAAGTTTTTTAATTGTTTTAATCATTTTTACACATTTAATTGGACCACATTATGCCGAGTTAACACTTTTTGATGTGGGCCAAGGAGATAGCATTTTATTCAAAACAAAGTCAAATAAAAATGTTTTGATTGATACAGGAGGGAAAAGAAATGAAAATGTAAGTTTTAAACATAATAATATTGCCAAATATAAAATTTTACCCAGTATAAAGAAAAAGGGTATTACCACTATAAATTATTTAGTAATTACACATCCTCATGCCGATCATATGGGTGAATTAATATATTTTTTAAATAATATTAATGTGAATAATCTCGTTTTAAATATTGAAAGTTTCCCATTAGAATTACTTAAAGAGGTTACGACAAAATGCAAGGAGAAAGAGATAAAGATCATAGATGTAAACCAAGTTAAAAAAATAGAAATTGATAATAGTAAGATAAGCTTTTTAAATAGTTTTATACCATTAAGTGATGATAAAAATGAACATTCTATTGTTACATTAATTCAATATAATAATATTAATATTTTACTGATGGGAGATGCAACTGTTAATAATGAAGACATTCTTATGAAGAGATATAATTTACCAAAAATAGATATTCTAAAAGTTGGTCATCATGGAAGTAGGACAAGTAGTTCGGAATTATTTATTAAAGATATTGAACCTAAAATCAGTCTTATATCTAGTGGTAAAAATAATAAGTATCATTTACCTAATTTGGATGTTATCCAAAGATTAAAATATTATGGTAGTAAAGTTTTTGATACTCAAGACAACGGGGAATTAACTATAAATTTAGATGAAGAAGTTTACATAGTCTACCGTGATATTTTAAATCAAAAGAGTTTAGCTAGAGAAAGTATATCGTAAAGTGATATAATTCATGCGTATGATATATAGAGGAAGGTGTACGTATGAGCAACCATATCTTCACTGTCTACGGTGAAGTACCAGAATTAGTCGAAAAAAAAACAAAAGAAATTGTTAATGATTATCTAGGACAAGAGATAGATGACTTTAATTATGTAAAATACAATTTGTACGAGAGTGACCTAACTCCGATTATTGAAGAGACACTTACTATGCCTTTTTTTTCGGATAAAAAAGCAATTGTTGTTAAAAACTCATATGTTTTTACAGGAGAAAAATTTTCTAAAGATTTAAATCACAATTCTGACGAGCTTATAAAATTTTTAGAAAAATATGATGGTGAAAATCTCATTATTTTTGAAGTGTATCAGTCTAAACTAGATGAGCGAAAAAAACTCACGAAAACATTAAAGAAAAATGCACAACTTAAGAAAATTGAACAAATGTCTGAGAAGGAATTAAAGCATTGGATTAAAAATACACTAAACAATAATTATAAAGATATTAAGCAAGATGCTCTTGAATTATTTATTGAATTAACTGGTGTTAACTATAATATTGTTTCTCAAGAATTGGAAAAGTTAATTTTATTCATAGGCGAAAGACCTATAATTAATAAAGAAGATATCGATCTAATTATTAATAGAAGTTTAGAGCAAAATGTTTTTCTACTAACTGAATACATTCAAAAAGGTAAAAAGAATAAAGCTATACAATTAGTCAATGACTTAATTATTATGAAAGAGGAACCTATAAAATTACTGGCATTAATTACTAGTAATTATAGATTATATTATCAATGTAAAATTCTTAGTCAAAAAGGCTATAGTGGGCAACAAATTGCAAAGACTGTAAATGCACATCCTTATAGAGTAAAACTAGCACTCAATCAATCCCGTCATTATAAACTAGAAAGTTTGTTTAACATCATAAACGCTTGTGCAGAGACTGACTACAAACTAAAATCATCTTATATGGATAAACAACTTATTTTAGAATTATTCATACTATCTCTATAAAAAGTTTGAGGTAGCAAATATAAAATATATCCTATCAACAATAGAAATATTGCTTGTAAAGGAATAAAAGGAGTGTGGGACATAAAGTCCCAGGATAAGTAAACAAAGACAATTTCTATTGAAATAATATAGAAATTGTCTTTTTTATAATTTTTTTGATTATTTTCAGCTCGTTGAGCTGTTACTTCTCTTATATTAAGTACCATTAGCACAAATCCTAGTTCTCTATTATAATTTTTCATTATTTTTTTATTTGTTTTTGAATTGAAGTTCATACATTGTTTTTTCAGAGGACATTCTGAACAATCATCACATTCATATAATTTAAAGTCTCGTTTAAAACCATATTTATCATGACGATAGGCATATCTTTTAAATCCTAGTCTTTGATTGTTCAGACAAATGAATTCATCGTTAATTTCGTAATAATCCCAATTACGAGTATTGAAGATGTCACTTTTATATTTTTTAGTTTTATCTTTTTTAAACATTCCATAAGTTATGAGTGGCGTTCGATTAAAATTATCTATAATTGCCATATAATT
>NZ_KV838735.1:0-245 GCF_001838765.1 Staphylococcus sp. HMSC34G04 | reverse complement strand
TCAGCTACAATATATTCAGGTAAATGACCGTAAGTCTCTTGAATTGAATTTAAAAAAGGTATTAGTGTTCTTGTATCAGTCGGATTTTGATACACATCATAAAATAAAACGAATTGAGAATTTGTCGCTATTTGTAAATTATACCCTGGCTAAAGTTGTCCATTTTTCATATAATCTTCTTTCATTCTCATAAATGTGGCATCGTGGTCTGTTTTAGAATAACTATTTCTATCCTTTAAAATAGA
>NZ_KV838734.1:0-1743 GCF_001838765.1 Staphylococcus sp. HMSC34G04 | reverse complement strand
GTTGATTATGTGAAATATGCAGAAGCTTTTGGTGCAAAAGGAATGCGTGTCACAAATCAAGAAGAATTAGAACATGCGATTAAAAAAGGTTATGAAATTCAAGGACCTGTAGTCATTGATATACCTGTAAATTATAAAGATAATGTGAAACTTTCAACCAATATGTTGCCTGATGCATTTAATTAATAATCAAATAGTAATTGAGGAGTGAAGCTTTTATGACTAATATCTTATATCAACACGGTACATTAGGAACATTGATGGCAGGACTATTAAAAGGTACTGCCTCAATTAATGAACTATTAGAACATGGTGACCTAGGTATTGCGACATTAACTGGTTCTAATGGAGAAGTGATATTTGTAGATGGTAAAGCCTATCATGCGAATGAATATAAAGAATTTGTTGAACTAAAAGGTGATGAGTTAACACCTTATGCAACAGTGACAAAATTCACAGCAGATACAACATATCAAACTAAGGATAAAACTTCTGAAGCTGTTTTTGATGAAATAAAAGAAAAAATGCTTAGTGAAAATTTATTTTCAGCTGTTAAAATTTCTGGAGTATTCAAAAAAATGCACGTTCGCATGATGCCTGGACAAGAGCCGCCATATACACGATTAATTGATTCGGCACGCAGACAGCCTGAACAAACTGAAACGTATGTTGAAGGAACTGTTGTTGGTTTCTTCACGCCCGAACTATTCCATGGTATTGGATCTTCAGGATTTCATATACACTTTGCGAATGATGATCGTAACTTCGGCGGCCATGTGCTAGACTTTGAAATAGAAGATGCTAAGGTTGAAATTCAGAACTTCGAAACATTCGAACAACATTTCCCAATCAATGATGAAATCTTTAATAAGACGGATATTGATTATAAAGATATTTCAGAGGAAATTAGAGAAGCAGAATAGTATCTTAAAAATTAAAAGAGGAGTATAAATTGTTATGTTAGTGCATTCATTTGATCCATTTCATAATTTGTTGTTATCTTCAATCGTTGCTGCTATACCAATCATTCTTTTCTTACTGTGTTTAACAGTATTTAAAATGAAAGGTGTTTATGCTGCATTAACAACTTTGATTATAACAATATTAGTAGCATTATTAGTTTTTAAATTACCTTTGAACATTGCTGGAGGAGCCACATTTGAAGGTTTTTATCAAGGTATTATTCCCATTGGTTTTATAGTTATTATGGCCGTATGGTTGTATAAAATTTCTACCAAAAGTGGTCAATTTGATATTGTTAAAGACAGTATAGCTAGTATTTCACAAGATCAACGTATTCAATTATTACTAATTGGTTTTGTATTTAATGCATTTTTAGAAGGCGCAGCCGGATTTGGTGTACCAATTGCTATATGCGCTGTATTACTTACGCAGCTGGGATTCAAACCTTTAGAGGCAGCTATGTATTGTTTAGTAGGCAATGCTGCTGCTGGGGCTTACGGTGCAGTAGGAATTCCAGTAGCTATTATTGATACGTTAAATTTATCAGGTGATGTGTCTGCTACCGAGGTAGCACTAATTGGTAATTTAACTTTAGGGTTTATTAGCTTTTTTGTGCCTTTCTTATTAATATTTATGATTGATGGATTCAGAGGTATTAAAGAGATATTACCATCTATTTTAGTTGTTTCTGTAACTTATACGTTTTTACAAGTGATTATAACATCATTTGCAGGTCCTGAACTTGCAGATATTATACCTGGATTGGCAGCTATGGTTGCA
>NZ_KV838733.1:0-638 GCF_001838765.1 Staphylococcus sp. HMSC34G04 | reverse complement strand
GACGGTATTAATATGGAGCATCATGGCTTTGTCGTACGTGGTGGTAGAGAAATGGAAAATCATTTTGAATGTTTATGGGATTTGTTTAGAAGTATTCCATCATTAGAACAACCTGATGCATCCGTGTTAGACGAATTTTATTGGTTGAATAAGGAAGATCCTAACTATTCTAAATGCAGAGCCATTAATAGTGGTGGTAAACGCATTGATACTGATGGCGATTTTACATTATCTAAAAAAGCTATTAAAGAAATTTTAAGTTTATGTATGAAAAAAGAAGAAGATTTAGAAGATGTTAAAATTTCCGAAGTTTTCACTGAAGATTTTTTAAATTCTAATTTTTGGTTATATTGGAAAACAATGTTTGCTTTCGAACCCTGGCATTCAGCAATGGAAATGCGTCGATATCTTATGCGTTTTGTTCACCATATTGGTGGTTTGGCAGATTTTAGTGCTTTAAAATTCACTAAATATAACCAATATGAGTCTTTAGTATTGCCAATGGTAGAATATCTTAAGTCACATGGCGTGCATTTTGAATATGGTGTTCAAGTTGACAATATATTGGTCGATTCAACATCATCTACGAAAATTGCACGAGAGATTCTTGTAAACAAAAATGGTAAAACAGAATCTAT
>NZ_KV838732.1:0-205 GCF_001838765.1 Staphylococcus sp. HMSC34G04 | reverse complement strand
AAAACATACTAAGATTAGCTATGAAGAAATCTATGACGATAGATTTTTTCATAGCTATTTTTTATAGTTATAGAGAGGAGTAGACTGTCCAGACTCTTGGATTTTAAATCCGTATAAAAAACAAGTCAGCTTTACTCTCGCCTTTTGAAATTCGTTTGTAGTATGTTGGGTTCCTAAAACCGTGTATAGGAAAATGAAATGAGAA
>NZ_KV838731.1:0-781 GCF_001838765.1 Staphylococcus sp. HMSC34G04 | reverse complement strand
GTTTTTCATCCAAAATAATAAAAATGGCTACAATTATTTACTCAAGTATTTGAATGACTTAGACCACCCACAACTCATTTTTGAATCTACAGGTATCTATTCAAGGGTATGGAACGATTTTGTTGTGTAAATCAAATTAACTATATTCAAATGAATCCGTTAGAAGCCAAATTTAAAACGAGCGCTCTAAGATCTTGGAAAACTGATCAGGCAGATGCTCATAAGCTTGCTTGTTTAGGACCGACGCTCAAACAAACAGACAGCTTACCTATACATGAGTTAATATTCTTTGAATTAAGAGAACGCGTCCGTTTTCATCTAGAAATCGAAAATGAACAAAATCGACTTAAATTTCAGATTCTCGAATTACTCCATCAAACATTCCCTGGTTTAGAAAGATTATTTAGTAGTCGATATTCAATCATTGCACTCAACATCGCAGAAATCTTTACTCATCCAGACATGGTGCTTGATATCGACAAGGATGTACTTATTACACATATATTCAATTCTACAAATAAGGGAATGTCAATGGATAAAGCAACAAAATATGCACTTCAATTAAGAGTGATTGCTCAAGAAAGCTATCCTAATGTCGATAGACATTCCTTTCTAGTCGAAAAATTACGCTTACTTATTCAACAATTAAAACAATCTATTCATCATCTCAAACAATTAGATGATGCCATGATTCAATTAGCACAACAACTCGATTATTTTGAAATTATTCATTCGATACCTGGTATTGGTAAGCTAAGCACAGCTATGATTATTGGGGAGA
>NZ_KV838730.1:66990-146046 GCF_001838765.1 Staphylococcus sp. HMSC34G04 | reverse complement strand
TTAGCTATATTTTTTTACTTTGCAACAGAACCGAAAATAATCTCTTCAATTTATTTTTATATGAATCCTGTGACTCAATGATTGTAATATCTAAAGATTTCAGTTCATCATAGACAATGTTCTTTTCAACATTTTTTATAGCAAATTGATTAAATAAATTCTCTAATTTCTCCCGTTTGATTTCACTACCATAGATTATATTATCATTGATATAGTCAATGAATAATGACAAATTATCACTCATAACAGTCCCAACCCCTTTATTTTGATAGACTAATTATCTTCATCATTGTAAAACAAATTACACCCTTTAAATTTAACTCAACTTAAATATCGACAAATTAAAAAACAATAAAATTACTTGAATATTATTCATAATATATTAACAACTTTATTATACTGCTCTTTATATATAAAATCATTAATAATTAAACAAGCCTTAAAATATTTAACTTTTTTGTGATTATTACACATTATCTTATCTGCTCTTTATCACCATAAAAATAGAAAAAACAAGATTCCTAAAGAATATAGGAATCTTGTTTCAGACTGTGGACAAACTGATTTTTTATCAGTTAGCTTATTTAGAAAGTTTTATTTAAATTACAGTTTCTATTTTTATTAGATCACAATTTTATTTTAGCTCTTGTTCAAGTAATCATTTTTCGCCAAAAACTTTATACTGAATAGCTTCTACATTAAATACTTTGTCAATGAGATCATCTACATCTTTAAATTCAGAATAATTTGCATATGGATCTATAAAATAAAATTGTGGTTCTTTACCGGAAACATTAAATATTCTTAATATTAAATATTTCTGCTTATATTCTTTCATAGCAAACATTTCATTTAGCGACATAAAAAATGGTTCCTCAATACTAGAAGATGTAGATGTTTTAATTTCAATAAATTTTTCTACAGCTTTATCTGTATTTGTTGGATCAAAAGCTACTAAATCATAGCCATGACCGTGTTGAGAGCCTGGATTATCATTTAAAATATTCCTAAACTGTTCTTTCTTATCTTCGTCTATTTTATTATCAATTAGCTCATTAAAGTAATTTAGCGCTAATTTTTCTCCAACTTTACCGGTTAATTTATTCTCTTTATTTGATTTTTCAATTTCTGAATCATTTTTAGTAGTCTTTGATACACCTTTTTTATATTTTGGAATTATTCCTTTAGGTGCTTCCACTTCCTTGAGTGTCTTATCTTTTTGTGCTGTTCTAATTTCTTCAATTTCGCTGTCTTCCTGTATTTCGTCTATGCTATTGACCAAGCTATCATAGGATGTTTTTGTAACTTTTGAAGCTAATTCATTAAATAGTTCTAAAAATTTCTTTAAATCCTCTAGCATATCTTCTTCTGTGAATCCTTCATTCAAATCATAATATTTGAATCTTATTGATCCATGAGAATATCCTGATGGATAATCATTTTTTAAATCATAAGATGAATCTTTATTTTCTGCGTAATAAAATCTTCCAGTATTAAATTCATTTGATGTAATATATTTATTGAGTTCGGAAGATAAAGTTAATGCTCTTTGTTTTGCAGCATTTTTATCCCGCGGAAACATATCACTTATCTTTGACCATCCTTGATTCAAAGATAAGTATATGCCTTCTCCTTCCGGATGAAAAAGATATACCAAATAATATCCATCCTTTGTTTCTTTTGTTATATTCTCATCATATATTGAAATCCAAGGAACTTTACTATAGTTCCCAGTAGCAACCTTCCCTACAACTGAATATTTATCTTCTTTTATATGCACTTTTAACTGCTTGGGTAACTTATCATGGACTAAAGTTTTATATAGATCACCTTTATCCCAATCAGATTTTTTAACTACATTATTGGTACGTTTCTCTTTAATTAATTTAAGGACCTGCATAAAGTTGTCTATCATTTGAAATTCCCTCCTATTATAAAATATATTATGTCTCATTTTCTTCAATATGTACTTATTTATATTTTACCGTAATTTACTATATTTAGTTGCAGAAAGAATTTTCTCAAAGCTAGAACTTTGCTTCACTATAAGTATTCAGTATAAAGAATATTTCGCTATTATTTACTTGAAATGAAAGACTGCGGAGGCTAACTATGTCAAAAATCATGAACCTCATTACTTATGATAAGCTTCTTAAAAACATAACAGCAATTCACATAAACCTCATATGTTCTGATACATTCAAAATCCCTTTATGAAGCGGCTGAAAAAACCGCATCATTTATGATATGCTTCGCCTCTCATGATCTTAAATGCGCGATAAATTTGTTCAATCAATATGACGCGCATCATTTGGTGTGGGAAGGTCATATTGCTGAATGATAAAGCATAGTTGCTGCGTTGTAAGACGTCTTGGTGTAGACCATTGGAGCCACCTATGACAAATGTAAAGTCGCTTTGACCTTGTGTCATGCGTGTTTGTAGTTCTTTAGCTAGTCCTTCTGAAGACAACATTTTCCCTTTGATTTCCAACGTGATTACTGTAGATTGGGGTTTAATCTTATTGAGTAGGCGTTGGCCTTCTTTTTCTTTGACTTGTTCGATTTCTTTGTCGCTCATGTTTTCAGGTGCTTTTTCATCTGGTACTTCTATTAATTCGATTTTCGTGTAAGGTCCTAATCTTTTTTCATATTCTGCAATGGCTTGCTTCCAATATTTTTCTTTTAGTTTTCCAACTGATAAAATAGTAATTTTCATTTTATCCTCCAAAAGCACATAATTTATCCGAGTTATCCACAAGTTATACACTTGTGCACACGTTTCCCTCTTAGTATAACAATTGAATTAACATTTTCTTAGTGTTTTTTAAGAATTATACACAGATTTAAAGAAATATCTTGTGAATTTGTGGATAAGTCTGTGAATAATGTGGGTATTTATGTGTGCATTGTACACATTTCTGGATAACTGTTGCCTAATCAGTGGATAACTTTACGGTCGTCTTAACGTTATTTTTACAATTATTCCCTATATTTCAGACCTTTTAGACTCACTTACTACATATATCATCATTGATATCCTAGTTTTCCACACGCATCTTTTTAACCCTAAATTAATATCATCATTATCTTTATGTAAGTGAGCTATCATTTAACAGTATATATATCACCCCTACCTGAGTCTCATCAATCATCACTACGACATTCAATCAAATATGTGAGTAATTTGCTTTCACCTCAATTAAGCATGTGATCAATTAAATGAATTCATATTAACTATGATGATATTGACTTGATAAAGTCTCATATGTCATTGCTTTGTGTTACAAAATAACGGTGAAAGCATTGGTAGATCATTTATTGCGTTGAATCATACATGTGTTGAACATAAAAACTCACTTTTATATTAAATAGTATAACCACTAACTATAAATACAATATATTTAAATATTATTTAAATGTCAATTTTTATTTTGTTACAATTTATAAATGTTTTTAAATTGTAACTTTATATTTAAGCTTTTATGAGAGTCTTAATATTTTATTTATTCATATTTTTACAACATTACTTTTTTATCAATTAGGAAATGTAATATAAATCACAAAGCGTGTAAGACATCGCTTGCCCTCGAACGTGATACATTTTCATTTTATTAAAAAATTGCTAAATCAATCGTTCATGCACTAGCCCATTTAAACTAACACGTAATCATTCCCTGCACTTCTCCTGACCACTTTAAATAAAATAACCTACTTAAGCGCAATACTTAAGTAGGTCGTTTGTCTTACCTCTATTCAATTATAGTGTATAAATCGGTGTGGCTTGCGCTTTATCGGTATCGCAGAGCAACACTTCTTTCTCTGTATCGATATCGTGTTCGTTGAGCACTTGTCCAACACTCATGCGTGCGAGGTCTTTCATATTATTATCTTGTGATAAATGAGAGAGGTATATACGTTTCGTATTACCTGTAATGACATCACTCATCGCAAGGCCTGCGTCTTCATTGGATACGTGACCCATATCACTTAAAATACGTTGTTTCGTCTTCCATGGATAACGACACATGCGTAACATATCGACATCGTGATTACTTTCAAACATAAAGACATCACTACCTTGAATCATACCTTTCATACGATCTGAAACGTAACCAGTGTCAGTTATCATCGTAAATTTCTTATAGTTATTGTGGAAGATGTAGAATTGTGGATCAATCGCATCATGTGACACGTTAAATGATTCTATATCGAATCCTGCAAGAGATTTCGTTTCATATGGATTAAAGATAAATTTCTGATCCATTGGAATGCGACTATCTTTCTTCTCTATCGCTTTCCATGTATTCTCATTCGCGTAAATCGGAAGTTTATATTTACGTGCTAAGACACCGAGACCTTTGATATGGTCGATGTGTTCATGTGTCACTAATATTCCGTTTAAATCCTTAATGTTTCTGTCGATTTGGCTGAAAAGTTCTTCCATCTTCTTGCCAGTTAAACCTACATCGACGAGTAGGCTACCTTTCTCACTTTCTACGTAAGTGGCGTTACCTGTACTACCACTTGCTAATACACTCATACGTATCAAGCGACTCATCCTTTCTCATATGTACCATAGTTATTTTGTTTATAGGGGTGTGGGGGAACTCGAGTGTCTTACGCTTTATTGAGATGCTTCGACTAAGTTGGCTTTCACTCAATGTTGATTTTTTATCCTAAGTTGCGTAGATATTTTAAAATTTCGATATTCTTTAATACAGTTATTCAAATATCCAAACGTCACGTCCTCTAAATTTCCTTTATATTATACTATATCAATTTTAAAAGTTGAGTTCCAATAGTCCGTTTATCGAAGACAGTCATTCACCTCTTAAAACGGTACACCGCTTCATAACTACCTCGATATTGATCCTGGCATTGCATCTTCTTAAACGACCTAACATATCAACCAACATCATTTTTGATATCCATCCTATTTAATTACTCAATCACTTTCAATACGTAAAAAAGCCTGAGATTACTCATCGGTGACTCAGGCTTAGTTTATATCATCATATATAGTTTTATAATCAATTCGTAACCCATCACATGTCGTTGGTTCAATAAATGACTTCCAACACAAGTACGCCAAAGTTTGCTCTAGACAGTACAAATTAACGTAACCTTCTATGCTATCGCTTGGCGGTTTTATTCAAACGTCACGCCACGCATCAATAACCTCTAATAATCAATCACTTTCGGATTATGATTTGTAGCTTCTACATAATAGGTTTGAACTTCATCCTTTCCTTTATGTTTCACTTTAATTTCCCAGTTAGGTTGGAGTAATTGAACGTTTGTTTCCTTTACAACTGAATAATAGCCTAAGCGTGCGTCAAGCACTTGATCATTTTGTTTTAGATATCTGTTGTAATAAAGGGCTTCAATAGCTTTACGTGGCGTGATGACTTGCTTCTTCGTGCTATTTGAACCTTTAGCTACTTGTATATCATCCATCGCTGTCTGTTTATAGCTTGTCGCCTTGCCATCGCTCAAATTAAACGTTAGGCGTGCTTTACTATTATTCATAATTGGATAATCTTTATACGTTTGTTCGTAAGTGACTTTGTCTTTAGTTAAATCACTTAATTGATACTCTTTACCGTTAAAGATTTTCTTAGCAATGTACTCTTTGATATCTTGTAAGTTCTTATCACTCACTTGAACGCCTTTATCAATATCTCCTTCAAGTGTTTTATCGGAATCAGACGTTTGCATGCTTGAATGATCTTTCGCATAACTTGAGAAATTCTTTGAACGGGCAGTAATTTGTTCAAGTTCAGTATCTTTCACGCTTTGATTCAAGACATCCTTGGGCACGTCAATTTCTTCTTGTTGAAAGTTGACCTCGTTTACCTTTTCCGAGTCATTAACTTGTGATTTATTCACTTTATCAATATAAACGATGACTAAAAAGATGTTCACAAGAATAAAAACGAAAATGAAAAGTGTTTTCGTGAGTTTCCAGTTCATTTATTCAAGCCTCCCATCTTTATAGGCATACCAATTGCCATCGTATTCTACAAACCAACGTGGTATTAATTCACAGTTACGTTGAACTTCAATATCTTCGTTATTTGCCTTGTCGTCCATATCATAACCAATCGCAATGTTCGTTACCTTTTCAAAATCAATATCAGGATGGTTGGCTAATGCAGAACGCACGGACTCAACGGTAGGGACGGATTTAGATTCTTCACTGTTCAGTGTGACGTCCGTCTTAAGTAGCGAACGTTGATAATCGTAAACGCCTTTATCCCCCCATGTAACTTGGATTTCATTGAAGTTGTGTTTATTAAACGTTGGGTGGCCGTTGAGGAATCGTTGATATGTGAGTTTCCCCGTTCTATTATCTGTCTTAAATAGGCGATAATCTTCATTTAAGAAGCCACCATGACTATTTATAAACTCGTATGTGCCTGGGATGGTTTCTTGCATGTTGCTTGAACTTTTCGCGTCTTCAGATAAATTCTTATAATGATACATTTCATCTTTATCGTTATAGTTGGCGACACCAGTATTGTTGTTGTATGTTGTCGTACCACTTTGAGAGCTACGAACAATCGTTGAATCATCAAATAGTATTGAGTTCATGCGTTCAACACTGATCGTATTGAAGACCATGCGATACGTCTTTAAGTCTTTCGGTTTGCTTGGTGCAAACACGTGTGTTGCTTTGTCGATTGTATCTTTATTCGTGATGATTTCCGTATAGGGTTGCATGTCAGGTTCGATACTTTTAAAAGCTTTATCAACATTATTCCCTTTCATCGTTGTCTTAAGTTTAACTACTTCATGACGGTCTTTGCTAATCGCATATAGTACGACGTGGTTATTATGATCTTGATCGATAAGGAGGCGATCAAAATTAAAGTTATTCGGCACTTTCGCATCGATATCGAGTACTTGACTTAAGTATGTTGAAAGTGGCAAATCATAAGTGAAATCTAGGACGATAAAGTCGTTGCTTAGTTCAGGTATAACAAGGTTATGTTCCCTTTTCAGATGTGATACAGATTTAACTTCTTGATTCTTTAAAGGTTGAATCATCTTGTCTAAGACTGCACTTGATGCCACTGTTCCTTGAGATTTTTCATCTCTAGAATGCACGATTTGAAATGGTGTAATCGTTCCTTCCATTTCTGCAGTCATTGGTTTAGTAAGTGGTTTAGGCTTATCACTTTTACTATTATCCGTGTTATCAATATTTGAAAGGTCTGGAGAAAAGTTCCAGACCATGTATGTCAAAACGATACTCATCAAGACGAGTAGGACTAAAATAATTGATTTAGTATGTTCTTTGTTATTCATCCCAATCACCGTCTTCAATGATTTCGCAAGGAAGTGTAATAAAGATTGACGTACCTTGTCCTTCTACACTGTTAGCCCAAATTCGACCGTTATGTGCTTCGACAATCTCTTTGGAAATAGCTAGACCTAGTCCTGTACCACCCATCTTACGTGTACGTGCTTTATCTACACGATAGAATCTATCAAATATTTTATCTACCTTGTTAATCGGTATTCCAATACCATTATCTTTAATACGAATCGTCATTCTATTGTAAAGTGCATTTTGTTTCACATGAAACTCAACACGTTTCTCGCCACGTGAATATTTCATTGCATTGGTAATGACATTATCAAATACTTGTGTCATCTTGTCTGGATCGATTTCAGCAAAGATGGTTTGCTGCGGAATTTCGCGTACGAATGTCGTATCTTTCGCTGCCATTTCATGACGGTTAATAATTTTGTTGATAAACATATTGAAGTCGATAATTTCTTTCGTAATTTGATCTGATTCATTATCCATTTTAGATAATTGAAGTAAATCATTCACTAAACGAATCATACGTTCAGTCTCTTCGCGTGTGACAGATAGGAATGATGGTGCCAGTTCTTTATCTTGCCAAGCACCTTCTTCAAGTGCTTCGATATAGCTATTCATCGATGTCAGTGGTGTACGTAATTCATGTGAAACATTCGCAACGAATTCGCGACGTTCACGTTCGACTTGTTGTTGTTCTGTGACATCATGTAGTACGGCAATGTAACCTGTCACGAAACCTGTTTCTTGTACAATCGTACTAAAGTTTACACGTGCAATAATGCCTTCTTCTTCGTTAATATCTAACAAGAAGGAATCACTATTTTCTTGAATTTCTTCTAATGAGAATTCATTTTCTAAGTTAAGGACACCAAGCATGTAGTAGCCGATGACATCTTCTTTCGCGAGACCGAGCATTTTCAGCGCCATGTCGTTTGCAATACGTACACGTCCGCGGCGATCTGTCGCAAGAATACCATCGCTCATATGTGTGATAACAGAATCTAGGCGACGTTTCTCACTTTCTGTATTCGCTTGTGCTTCTTGGACACGTTTCGATAAGTTATTGAAGGCAAGTGCGAGCTCACCGATTTCATCGTTACCGTATATCTTCACTCGTTGCGTGTAGTTACCTTTAGACATCTCGACAGTTTGATTACGCATATCGGTTATCGGCTTAGTAATTGTTCGTGCAATGAAGAATCCTAGTATCACTGTAATGAATAGTGATATCGCTGTCCCTACGATGAATATCTGATTAATGTTGTTCAGCTGATTGTATACATCATTAATTTTCGATTCTATGTATATATCACCGATTGTCTGTTTATCAACTTTAACCGGTATATTATATACCCAAACACGCTCTTTACCACTTCCGTAATCCTTAAGAACCATATGATCATTCGTTTGCCCTAAGGAGAGCGCCTTTTGAACTGAACCGTCGTTAACCTTTTGATTGATAAGACCACGGTTAGACTGCTTGGTTGTTGCCATGATAATTTGGTCTTTATCAATAAAGCGTATTTCTCCTATTTCTTGGCGATTCGCATATTCATTCAAAAGGTCTTGGATATCCTTTTGAGCGTTGACTGAACCTTTATCTTTATCTTTATAAACCTTTTCAATATTGACGTCTAATTGCTTCGCATATTGTGTTATGTTCTTCTTGAAGTTATCGAGTAATTCCTTTTCTAAACTATTCGTAAAATACAAACCGATGATTTGCATACCAATAATAATGAGTAGTACATAAACAATAACGAGTTTCGTGTGAAGGGATTGTAGTTGTTTAAGCCACTTCATAAGACGCTCCCTCTAATCATGTTGTTGGAGGAAGTATCCAACGCCTCTACGTGTCACAATGTATTCTGGATGAGATGGATCATCTTCAATTTTTTCTCTTAAACGGCGAATTGTTACGTCCACAGTACGAACATCACCGAAATAATCGTAACCCCACACTGTTTGTAGTAAGTGTTCACGTGTCATGACTTGACCCATATGTTTAGAAAGATAATGGAACAGCTCGAATTCACGATGCGTTAATTCAATGTCTTCTCCACGTTTTTTAATTGAATATGCATCTGGATAAATCACAATATCTTTAATTGTAATTTCATTTGTCGCACCACTTACTTCTTGAGCTGGTTGTGAATAATGACGGCGTAAGTTCGCTTTCACACGTGCGATGAGTTCACGAGTACTAAATGGTTTAGTTACGTAGTCATCTGCACCTAATTCAAGACCTAAAACTTTATCAATTTCAGAATCTTTCGCTGTCAGCATGATAATTGGCATTTCATACTTTTTACGCACTTCACGACACACTTCCATACCATCTCTACCAGGTAACATGATATCAAGTAAGACGATATCTGGTTCTTCTTCATAGATTAAATCTACTGCGTCATTACCGTCATAAGCGCAATATACGTCGTAACCTTCTTTTTTTAAATTAAATTCTAAAATATCAGCAATTGGTTTTTCATCGTCAACTACAACAACTTTTCTAGCCATATATTATAAACCTCTTTTCTCAAAGTGTAGTTCTTCCGTTCGTTTACATTGCTAATGTTATATCAAATTTTCGAAGTGCTTCATTATTATTCTGTTCTCTATATAACATATAGCTACCTATTATATAATTTACCATTTATGAACGGTTAATTCTATTTTAGTATTTAAAATTATAGAATAATATTATTTATAATTTTACCATTGAAATACAGTTTCGCAAAATAAGTTAGACTTTTGCAATATGCTTGACGCTTTTGTTTAGGTTTGCCATTATATTTTATCGTTTTCGTATGTCTCAAAAGTGCAGTAATGACAGTGTTTGTAATGATAGAAATATAAGTATGTATAGGAATATTAAGTTTTCATTGCATGTTAAAAAAGTAGGTAGTGTGAATCAGAAAGATTAATAAAGTGAAGGTACAATGTTGTATGTAAAAAAAGCATAAAAAAATGCCTACCCTATTGGGTAGGCAATACGGTCCCGACGGGAATCGAACCCGCGATCTCCTGCGTGACAGGCAGGCGTGTTAACCGCTACACTACGGGACCTAGAATGGTGACTCCTACGGGACTCGAACCCGTGTTACCGCCGTGAAAGGGCGGTGTCTTAACCGCTTGACCAAGGAGCCGTTCTTAAGCACAAGATAGATTATAGCATAGCTCTACTTTTGATGACAAGATATTTTTTACATAAATTTAATAATATTTTTGTTTCGTTAATCAACCAACACAATCATGCTATGAAGCTTACTGTGGAGAAGAATAAAACCATTGATTTCATTCAAAACTCATTTCAAATTGCTGTTTTAAAATAAAACTGGAGTAGGAAAAAAGGAGATTGAAAGTCATTGACCTACGCCAAAATAAATAACAAGCGACCATTATGTTGTGGCCGCTTGTTTAAAGATGATTCACTGCGAATATAGATAAATATGAGTTAGAAAGCTTTTTTACTTTCATGCATATAGCAAGCACTAAGAATAATGTTAATCATTTCGCTCAATGCTCTAATTAAACAAAGCTCACATGCTTTGTTGATGTTTTATTCTACCAAAGTTGCTCTAATAAATTCGTTTGTTCGCGGTCTGGACCTACTGAGAAGATTGAAATATGGACACCGCATAATTCTGAAATACGCTCTAAGTAATTACGTGCATTCTTAGGGAGTTCATCTAAACTACGGCAACCTGTAATATCTTCAGTCCAACCTGGAAGCTCTTCAAAGATAGGTTTACAACGTCTTAATTGATCTAAGTTGGCTGGGTATTCAGTGATTTTTTCACCATCTAATTCGTAAGCAGTACAAATTTTAACTGTGTCTAATCCTGTTAAGACGTCGATTGAGTTAATTGAAAGATCTGTGATACCACTTACACGACGTGAATGACGTAATACAACTGAGTCGAACCAACCTACACGACGTGGACGTCCAGTAGTTGTACCATATTCACGACCCACTTCTCTAATATGGTGGCCATCTTCATCAAAGAGTTCAGTTGGGAATGGACCGTCACCCACACGAGATGTATATGATTTACATACACCAATCACTTTAGATACTGATGTTGGGCCAACACCTGTACCTACTGTAACGTTACCTGCAACTGGATTACTAGATGTAACGAATGGGTATGTACCATGGTCGATATCTAACATGACACCTTGTGCACCTTCGAATAATACCTTTTCATCAGCCACATTTGCATCGTCTAAAATTTTAGCTGTGTCTGTCACATAGTCTTTTAAACGTTGACCTGCAGCATAGTATTCGTCAAAGATTTCATCGAATGTTGGACAAGTTTCATTAAACATGCCTTTAAAGTATGCATTTTTATATTCAATATTTTCTTTAAGTCGGCGTTCGAATGTTTCCTTTTCTAATAAGTCTGCCATGCGAATACCGATACGTTGTGCTTTATCTACGTATGCTGGGCCGATACCTTTTTTCGTTGTACCGATTTTATTATCGCCACGACGACGTTCTTCATATTCGTCTTGAGCTAGGTGATAAGGTAAAATGACTTGTGCGCGATTTGAGATGCGTAGGTTGTCAGTTGAAATGCCACGTTCATTTAACCCATCTAATTCTTTTAATAATGCGACTGGATCTACAACTACACCGTTACCGATTACTGCTAATTTATCTTTATAAAAGATACCTGATGGTACTAAGTGTAATTTGTAAGTTTCTCCACCAAATTGAATCGTATGTCCCGCATTGTTACCACCAGAAAATCTAGCAATTACGTCTGCTTGCTCTGCTAAAAAGTCTGTTATTTTACCTTTACCTTCGTCTCCCCATTGTGTCCCAACTACTACGATTGATGACATATGAGCACCTCCAAGTTTTTCTCGTTTAACCACTAGGTATTTTACCAATATGATTTTGAATTTGCAAATAAAAATCGAACATTAATCAGCGTTCGATAACGCATCTTCTTTCAGTAAGTTTTCTGTGTAAAATCACTTCCAAACGCTTCTATGACAGTTGTTCAAAGGATGTCTAAGTAAAATACATACACATACTTCCCACATTTTAAAAAGAGAAAAACAAAATAAAAACCGTACAATAAATGATTTATAACAATTATTGTACGGAAAAATATTTTTTATGACATATCTGCATGAGCATAATCAATATCTGTAAATTTATTGTATTGTTTCATAAAGTGAAGTTTCACAGTACCTGTTGGACCGTTACGCTGCTTGGCGATGATGATTTCAATTTCACCGTTATCATCATTTGTCTGTGGTTCAAAACCAGCATCGTCATCATCTTCATCACCTTCACCACGATTATAATAATCATCACGATATAAGAAAGCGACGATGTCGGCATCTTGTTCTATAGACCCAGATTCACGAATATCACTCATCATAGGACGTTTGTCTTGTCGCTGTTCAACGCCACGTGATAACTGACTCAGTGCAATAACTGGACATTCTAATTCACGTGCAATCGCCTTAAGTGTACGTGAAATCTCTGAAACTTCTTGTTGACGGTTATCTGAGAAACGTGATCCGCTTCCTTGAATCAATTGTAGATAATCAATCACAATCATATCAAGACCGTGCTCTTGTTTGAGTCGACGACATTTAGAACGTAAATCATTGATACGGATACCTGGCGTATCGTCTATGAAGATTTTAGTTCGTGATAGCTTACCTACCGCAATCGTAAAGCGACTCCAATCTTCTTCAGTCATCGTCCCAGTTCTTAAACGATTGGAATCAACGTTACCAGAACTACAAATCATACGTGTTGCCAATTGGTCGGCGCCCATCTCAAGTGAGAAGATACCGACAGTATACATATCTTCATGTGTGGCAACCTTTTGCGCAATATTTAAGGCAAAGGCAGTCTTACCTACTGAAGGGCGTGCCGCTAGAATGATTAAATCATTACGGTTAAAACCAGCAGTCATTTGGTCTAAGTCACGATAACCAGTTGGAATACCTGGTGTTTGACCACTATTTTGGTCGAGTTCTTCTGCGGTTTCGTATACCTGTCCTAAGACATCTCTAATATCTTTAAAACCATCACTTTCTCTTGTAGAAGATAGTTCTAAAATACGTCGTTCGGCGTCACTTAAAATCGTATCTAATTCTAATTCATCATTATAGCCATCATTCGCTATACTATCAGCAGTTTGAATAAGTTTCCGTTTCAACGCATGTTTAAAAACGATATCCGTATAGTACTGAACGTTTCGCGTTGTCGGTACACTCGTCGATAGTTCGGCGAGATATTGAGGGCCACCCGCTTCGTTTAAGCTACCTTCACTTGATAATTGATCCATCAATGTGACAACATCAATTTCTTTATTATCCTCATTTAGGTGCATCATTGCTCGAAAAATATGTTGATGGGCGCCTCTATAAAACGACTCAGGAAGCAAGACTTCCTGAGTAGTATTAATGAGCTCTGGATCTATAATAATGGCACCTAAGACAGATTGTTCAGCTTCATTGCTATGCGGCATTTGATTTTGCTCATACATTCCATCCATTATCTACTTACACCTCTTATTTCAATCCATCTTTTATTTTATCGTCATCTGATATTGTCACGAGATACACTACAGATATTTCAGAGGTTAACAAATTGTATAAGTCATACATCTTATATAATTGCACCTATAATAGTAATCATGTACTATCCTCGCGTCATATCTTTAAATTATTGTTCTACAGTATGCACACGGATTGTACCTTCGACTTCTTTGTCTAATTTCACTGGAACGTTAGTATATCCTAGTGCGTGAATACCATGTGGTAAGTCCATTTTACGTTTGTCGATTTTAATATCATGTTGTTTTTTTAGCGCTTCGGCAATTTGTTTCGTACTGATTGAACCAAATAGTTTGCCACCTTCACCTGTTTTAGCTGATACTTCAACTTCGATATCTTTTAATTGTTCTTTAAGTGCTTTTGCATCATCGATTTCTTGTTGTCTATCTGCTGCTGCACGTTTATTTTGCTGTTCTAATTGTTTTAAGTTACCAGGAGTTGCTTCTACAGCATATTTATTTTTAAGTAAGAAGTTATTTGCGTAACCTACTGGTACATCTTTAACTTCGCCTTTTTTACCTTTACCTTTAACATCTTGTGTGAAAATTACTTTCATGCGTCTTCACTCCTACTCATTTGTTCTGTAATTGCTTGTTGTAATTGTTCTATTGCTTCATCTATTGTCGCACCTTTTATTTGTGTCGCAGCATTTGTCAGATGGCCACCGCCACCTAACGCTTCCATTGTTAATTGAACATTTATGGAACCTAATGAACGTGCTGAGATACCGATCAGGTTGTCTTCACGTTTAGCTACTACATAAGATGCTTCAATGCCTTCTAAACTTAACAACTCGTCGGCAGCTTGTGCAACCGTTACAGGATGATAAATTTTATCATCTGAACCATGTGCAATGGCTATACCTTGATCTTGTATCTTAACTGTTCTTATCAATTCTGAACGATTGATATACGTATCGACATCATCTTTTAAGAAATGCTGCGTTAAGATTGTATCAGCGCCATGTGCACGTAAATAACTTGCGGCATCGAATGTTCTGGAACCTGTTCTTAACGTAAAGTTTCTTGTATCTACTATAATGCCTGCATACATAACAGTTGATTCTAAACGAGTCAATCTCTGTTCAGTTGGTTGATATTCTAGTAATTCCGTTACGAGCTCAGCAGTTGAGCTAGCGTAAGGTTCCATATACACAAGTAATGGATTTGAAATAAAGCTTTCGCCACGTCTATGATGATCAATGACTACTTTGCGGTTTGCTTTATTTAAGACATTTTCATCTAAGACCATTTCAGGTTTATGTGTATCTACAACAACGACAGTCGTCTTAGAAGTCATCATATCCCAAGCCTCATCCGATGTTACAAAGCGTTCTTTTAGTTCCGGTTTCTTATCAATCTCATCCATAACACGACGTAATGTCGGATCGATATCAGAATCATTAAGAACGATAAATGCCTCTAAATTATTCATTGATGCAAAGCGCGAAACGCCGATAGCTGCACCTATAGCATCTAAATCTGGTCGCTTATGTCCCATAACGATAACTTTATCGCCTTCAGTAAGAATATCTTTGAGGGCATGTGAAATCACACGCGCACGTACACGCGTACGTTTTTCCATAGGGTCAGTCTTACCACCATAGAATCTTACATTGCCGTTCATATTCTTAATTGCAACTTGGTCACCACCACGACCTAACGCGAGGTCTAAACCAGATTGTGATAATTCACCTAAATCAATAAGGTTCTCAGTACCTTCACCTACACCAATACTTAAAGTTAGTTGTGCGCGGTAACCCGCACTCTTTTCTCTTAATTGGCTTAAGATTTCAAAATTAGAATCTTCTAGTTCAGCCAATATTTTTTGGTTAAAGTAAGCTACAAATTGATCTGAGTTGTAACGTTTGAAATAAATATTGTAATCCTGTGCCCAACGACTAATCACACGTGTCACCATAGAGTTAATTTCAGAACGTTGTGTATCGTTCATATTTTGAGTGATTTCATCGTAATTATCTAAAAATATTGTTGCAATAATCGGCTTTGAATCTTCATATAGTTCGTTTGTACGTTCAGTTTCAGTCATATCAAAGAAGTATAAACAATGCTCGTTTTCTGAATATCGTACATGATAGTAATAATTATTGTTTTCTATTTCTACTTCTTGAACTTTTTCCAGTTGTTTTAATATGTTAGGGAAGACTTCATTGACATTTTCAGAAATCACATTCGTTTCAATGTGATTTGTCATAAATTGGTTCATCCACTCAATGTGATTATCTTCATCTAACACAATCATCCCTATAGGCAAGTGCTTAATCGCCTTGTTACTACTTGCCGAGATGTGACCACTTAAATCATCCACATAATTATCCATTTTTAGAAATGCTTTTCTCAATAACACGCCACTAATAATAATCATCACAATAAGTATAGCTGTAGCAATACCTGCCACTAGTTGGTTAAAAATAAACCACACGGCGACAAGTGCTATAGCAGTGAATACCATTATAATAAACGGTATGAGCAAAGCTTTTTTAGTGGATTGACGGTTCATTCTTCCACCTCTAATCACTTTTTAATCATCATTTTTTTATTATTTTCTTTAAATTAATACATAAATCAATTACCCCAAGTAATCCAACAATATGCGTTGCCGGTGTAAGAAGTGTCCCTACTACCATAACAAGAATTGTTGCGAAGTTCGGCCATCTTTTAGCTTTACCAAAGAAGTGAATGACACTTAATCCTTGGATGTACATCACTAATGATAACACAACATCAAAGTTTAACACGATGCTTTGGAACGTACTTGGTTCACTTGCAACCATGACACAAATAAGTACTATAAGATAAAACCATAGTAAATTACGGCTCATTTGCCATGCAAATAAAGGTTTAAAAATAGGTGTTGCTACTTTAAATTTACGTAAAATTGGAAATGTAATAATCAGATTAATTAAGACAAAAATGAAAATAACTATAATTAGAAAACTAGGGAGTTGGACCGTCATTTGTCGGAAACTTTCCTCAAGAATCTGTCTATAGTTTGAATCGATTCCACTTGTTAAGAAAGCCTCATGCATTGCATTTTTAAAAGGCTTAATTAATACAGCTGCCGTCGGAATTTTATCGAATGTTTGTAATAACATCCATCCAATAAGTGTAACTAAACTTAATGAAGCTGTTGAAATATAAAGAATTCGCTCTTTAGATGTTCTTTCCTTAAGTAATTGTCCGATAATCGCACTTAATAATAAGATTAAGACCATCATACTTAAGACAAATGTATTACCTAATAATGTTGTAAGTACAACTGTTACTAATGCGCTAATTCCGAATGATTGTATGGAACGATTCCACAAAACAATACCGGGAATCGTTGCAAATAAACATAAAATCAAGCCGAGAACAGGTAATACATGTGTTACTAAAGCGACTACTAATAATGAAATAATTGCTAAAATAGTTGCTTTAGGTTGTATTTTTGAAAACACATACGCCACTCCCATACTTTTTGACTATAACTCCTATTTTAACCTCTTTGCTAAAATTTAACAATAAAGTAAAGTCATACTACTAGTGATAGGTTTATGCCTATGTACGACATATGAAATAGACTTTGCTTATATAATCCTCTGTATGACTATTTTTATGCCAAAGAAAAATTTACCTATTCTGCACTGTTTAGTATTTCTTATGTGTGCTCATGGAGATTGTGTTCTATTATAAAACTTTCCTATTTACGTCGGAATTGTTTCAAATTTAAGAAATGATATAAATTAGGCGCCCAATCATTAAAATTTAGAAGAAAACCATCATGTCCTACATTATCTGGTACGAAGAAATGACGATGATATTTAAAACGTTCTCCTAAGGCTCTCACTTGATCATCAGGATAAAGCAAATCGTCAATAAAACCCATTGTTAGTACTTTCGTTTCCAACGACTGAAAGACTTCATCAACATCATCTCTCCCTCTATCTAAATGGTGACTATCTAAGACGTCTAGCAGTGTTAAATAACAATTTAAATCGAAATATTCTTTGAACTTATCACCTTGATGTTGTTGATAGCTCACTACTTCATCTGGTGTAAAACGTTGATCATAACTTTTAGACGATCGATACGTGAGGAAGCCGAGTTGACGTGCGATACTTAAACCTTCTTTACCGCCTATATGTATAGCTTGTCTTGCAATCTCGTTAAAAGCACGACTATAAGAGGACGTTTTATCAGTAGCGGCTAATATGATTGCTTTTTCCACCTCGAATTGACGATTATAAAGCAATTCCATCGCTTGCATACCACCTAAACTGCCTCCAATGAGAATATTAATCTTTTTAAATTCTAATGCTTGTATACCTAACTCAATAGCTCTAACAATATCCCTTAATGTTAAATGTTCTGGGAAGTTGTCATCATTTAATTTAGAACTCGAACCAAATGGACTTCCAATGACATTAAATGTAAGAAATTGATAATCATGAACTGGAATGTAACCACCATCAATGATTTCTCGCCACCAGCCAGGTTGCGCATCCGTGCCGTATGTTAAATGATTGCCAGTAAGTGCATGGCAAACAACGACAAGGGGTTGACCAGGAAGTCCTACATGTTCATAACGTAGACGTAAATGATCAATCGTTTCACCAGATTCAGTTTTAAACTCACCTAGTTCTAATGTATTAACTGTGTAATTCGTCATAATAGTTCCATACCTCCTTCAACTAAAAAAGTGCCTTACTCAAATGATGTAAAGGCACTTATCGTACTTATCATTCGAGTTGCTCGTTGGTATTAGCACCGTGCTATTTAAAGTCGGTTGCTGAAGCTTCTATGGGCCAAATCCCTCAGCTTCTCAAAATAAGGTTAGGTAATTTAATTGTATTGTGATGTAGATATGCATTTCGTCTCGAATAGTCTAAATTTTCTAATTATTTTAATCTTAACTAACTTTTTCTGTAAGTTCAATGATTTGATATGATTTTCAAAGATTAAAAGATTAAACGTAAGCAAGCAATGACAAATATACCTCCGAGAATTGTCACTGTTAGGCTACGTGTGAAAATAGCGAGCATCACAGTTGGTACGATTGCAATAATATAAGGTAAATTAAGCATATAACCAAATGTATGATCATGTTGTTGAATTACACCATCTATAATAAGAGCTGTAAATAAAGTAATAGGAATAAAAGAAAGCCATTTAATTACAATTGCTGGTAAGTTGACACGCGATATCATAACAAATGGAATAACACGAACGAGTAATGTGACCACACCACATAAAACAATAAGTACTAATGTATGTAAATCTGTCGTCATTTTTCCATCACCACCCCTAACAATGCAGCAACTATTGCGGCTATCAATATTGCTACGTATGAAGGTAGAATTGAACTTAAAAGAAGCATCATCACAATCACACATACGATGAGTACAATATATATTCTCAATCGTGATTTCTTAATCCCTTCAAATTGAGATATACATAAAAAAATAAACATTGCGGTAATGGCAAAGTCTAGACCAAGTGCATCAGGATTTGAAATATACTCTCCAAAAATGGCGCCGAGCACACAGGAAACAGTCCAAAATAGGTAAGCAGTAATATTTAGTCCGTGTAGCCATCGATCGTTAATTTTTTCACCTTTAACATATGGTGTTATAGCAACTCCAAAAGTTTCATCTGTTAATAACGTTCCAAGCCCTACCCTATTCCAAAATCCATATTGCTTATAATTAGGTGCTAAAGTCATACTTAATAAGAACATTCGAGAGTTAACGATAAGTGTTGTAAGCACAATTGCAGAAATAGGAGTGCCTGCAATCACTAATGTACAAATAATAAATTGGGCTGCACCAGCATAAATAATCAGACACAATAATATAATTTCTAAAATACTGAAATTTTGGGAGGCTGCCACAATTCCAAATGATAGTCCTACACCTGCATATCCAAGTAACGTAGGAATACACTCTTTCACACCTTGCTTAAACGTAAGATGAGTCATATTATCAGCCCCAGTCTCTCCAATAAAATAATAAAATCAGTCTAATATACTTAATTACTTTATTCAATATATTTAAAGGCCGGTATGTGTGCCGTCATACATACCGTTGTCTAAAGAAATTAATATATAAGGGTTTTATTTTTCAGAATTTTCTTTCTTATTTTTTAGACTCTCTTTCCAACTGCTATCCTTTCAACTCAAAATATTTACAACATTACTTTTAAAGATTATCAAAAAATAATAGCGACTGAACTTTTGCAACTCTTTAAAACATCATTGATTTTTAATTTTTTATTAAAATTTTATTTAGAAATAGTAATTTTCAAAAGATACTTAATTTAGTTTGATATAATCACACCATCAAATGAAACGAGGTGTAACAATATTGAATTGGCAACGTAAATGTATACTAACTACTTTGTTGGTTTTAAGTAGTTTATTTTTAGTATTTTCGACCATCACATATGCGAGTGAACGTGATTATAAAGACAGTCTTAAAATCACTACACATAACGTGTATTTCTTACCTACTGCTATCTACCCTAATTGGGGACAATCTCAGCGCGCTGATTTAATTTCAAAAGCAGATTACATTCAAAATCAAGATCTCGTGATTCTAAATGAATTATTTGATAAAAAAGCATCAAAAAGATTGTTAGCACGTTTACATTCACAGTATCCTTATCAAACACCTATCGTTGGTAAAGGTACAGAAGGTTGGCAAAATACTTCTGGTACTTATAGAAAAATTAAAAAAGTGAGCGGTGGCGTTGGTATTGTGAGTAAATGGCCTATCGTACAACAAGAACAACATATTTATAAAAAAGGTTGTGGGGCTGATATGGCCGGTAATAAAGGCTTTGCCTACATTAAAATTAATAAGAATGGCAAATACCACCATATTATCGGAACACATCTACAAGCTGAAGATCCAACATGCTTTAAAGGAAAAGATAAAGACATTAGACAGAGTCAAATGAGTGAAATTAAACAATTTATCAAAGACAAGAATATCCCTAAAAATGAACCCGTCTATATCGGTGGTGACTTAAATGTCATTAAAGATTCAGATGAATATCAACAAATGGCAAATAACTTAAATGTTTCGTTACCTACTCAATTCGATGGTAATGCATATAGTTGGGATACTAGCAGTAATAGTATTGCGAAATATAATTATCCTAAATTAGAACCTCAACACTTAGATTATATTTTATTAGATCGTGACCATGCACAACCAAGCTCATGGCATAATGATACACATAGAGTGAAGTCACCAGAATGGTCCGTGAAATCTTGGGGAAAAACATACAAATACAATGACTACTCAGATCATTATCCACTTTCTGGCTACGCATCAAATGAATAGGACGATTGATACATTTAATTATTAAATATTAATATTTAGAATAGGAGCTATATGAAACATTGGAATTAAACTTCGAATTTCATATAGCTTCTTTATGATATTATTTTATGGTCATATAGAAATAAACATTGTTTGACAAACTAAGTTAAATATTTTGAATATGAATGACAACGTTTAAAAATCAATTTCCACTATTTTATATTTTTACAGGCGTTCTCTAAAAGATAAATTCTTGCTACTTCATGTATTATTTTCATGATTTTATAACTCAATCTATGACAATAAATATTTACTATTTTTAGACATACGTTTGTGTGACGTCAGACATCCATATCTATAAAAACTCTGTTGTATCAGCATTTTAAATCACCAAAATTATTTTAAGTTATTTTAGACATCCATCTCTAATTGAATATAAAAATAACAATTTTGTCTTTATACATAAAAAACTGCCGATAAGTTTATAGAACCTTATCGACAGTTAAATAACTTTATAATATTGTAATCATCTAGTTAAGTTTATATGATTATTTGATTGGTTTTTCAATCTTAGTTTTGCCACCCATAAATGGTACTAATGCTTCAGGAATTGTTAATGTACCATCTTCGTTTTGATAGTTTTCAACGATGGCTGCAAATGTACGACCTACAGCTAAACCACTACCATTTAATGTGTGGACTAATTCTGGTTTAGAAGCAGCATCACGTTTGAATCGGATATTTGCGCGACGTGCTTGGAAATCAGTACAGTTAGAGCAAGAACTGATTTCTTTATAATCATTGTAACTTGGTAACCAAACTTCTAAATCATATGTTTTACTAGCACTGAAACCAATATCGCCAGTACATAAGATAACACGACGGTATGGTAAACCTAATTCTTCAAGAATAGCTTCAGCATTTTGTGTCATTTCTTCTAAAGCATTCCAAGAATCTTCAGGTTGTACAATACGAACCATTTCAACTTTATCAAATTGATGTAAACGAATTAACCCTCTTGTATCTCTACCAGCTGATCCTGCTTCACTACGGAAACATGCAGTTTGAGCTGTAAATAATTCAGGTAGTACACCTGGTTGAATAATTTCATCTCTATAGAAGTTTGTTAAAGGTACTTCTGCAGTTGGAATCGTATATAAGCCTTCTTTTTCAACTTTAAATAAATCTTCTTCAAATTTAGGTAATTGACCTGTGCCAAACATCGTATCAGCATTCACTAATTGCGGTGTCATCATTTCAGTATAACCATGTTGCGTTGTATGTTTTGTCAACATGTAGTTCATTAAAGCACGTTCAAGTAATGCGCCATCTTTAGTTAAGTATACGAAACGAGCACCAGATACTTTAGCAGCACGTTCAAAGTCAGCCATTTTTAATTCTTCAACTAAATCCCAATGCGCTTTAGGTTCAAATTCAAAATCACGTGGCGTACCCCATTTTTTAACTTCAACGTTTTCTTCATCAGAAGCACCTTGAGGTACGTCTTCATTAATTAAGTTAGGAATACGAATTAAGATATCTCTAATTTTAGTATCTACTTCATTAAGTTGATTATCGATATCTTTAATTTCATCACCTAAATGACGCATCTCAGCAATGACGTCATCAGCGTCTTCTTTATTACGTTTCTTTTGAGCTATTTCTTCGCTCACTTTATTTCTTTTCGCCTTCATCTCTTCAGTTTTACTGATTAATTCACGGCGTTGTTCATCTAATTCTAAAACTTGGTCGACAACTTTAGGATCGTCGCCTCTTAATTCAATTTTGCTCTTCACTTTCTCAGGTTCATTTCTAAATAAACGAATGTCTAACATGTAACCTTCATCCTTTCCCAAATAAAATATATTCAATTTTATGGATGACTTCGTGTGATAAAACAATAAAAAAAGACCACATCCCAGACAAGGGACGTGGTCTACGCGTTGCCACCCTATTTAACAATTTCAAGTAAATTAAAACCATTTACCTCAAATTGCGCTTAACTAAAATAACGGTTATTACCGATTGTTCACATATAGTAGGTAGATTCACATGAATGTCGATTACTTGTTCTCACTTACCACAAGCTCTCTGAAATCGAACTATCTATGCTACTTGTCCTACGAACAATACTTTATTAACTTAATTTTAATATAGCAAAGTCATTATCATATTTCAAGTTATTTTAAATTTGCAACAATTACGTCATATTTAGATGTGCTTATATGCAACACTTTTTAAATCATTTGTGTCCCGCTTCTACAACTTGTTGAAACTGAATATCTTGTCCTGTGTAATAGTAGATACATTGTGACGATATACATACAATTTTTCTCGGATGAGCGGCGAGAGAATTTCAACATTATTATAATCAACTGCTTGTAATGTCACCTTACGTTCTATTTCCATTTAATATTTTTAATTAAATAAATAAAACTGCTACATTATACTATCGGTCTACTAAAATAATGAATGATACATGACGATGTAAAAAGAGTTTCATTTAACTATTGACGAATGTCAGATACAGGTATAGTATTCTTAATTGTATTTAGAAGAGATGATTTAAAATCACATGTAAACAATTGTTTGAAATAAATAAAAAGATTCGTGAAATAAAAGCAAACATAAGACTTGCAACATTTTAAGAAATAACATGTTATGGGAGGTTATGTCGTTATGAAAACGTTAGATTCTGTTAATATTCCTATAAGAAAAGACGAAACACATAAAGGTGACTATGGTAAAATTTTATTAATCGGTGGATCTGCTAATATGGGGGGCGCAATCATGCTTGCTGCACGCGCTTGCGTTTATAGTGGAAGTGGACTCATTACTGTAGCAACACATCCAAATAATCATGCTGCGCTACATTCTCGTTGTCCTGAGGCGATGGTTATAGATATTAATGATACTAAAATGCTTACAAAAATGATTGAAGCAACCGATAGTATCCTTATCGGTCCAGGTCTTGGAGTAGATTTCAAAGGTAACAATGCCATCACGTTTTTACTTCAAAATATACAACCTCATCAAAATTTAATTGTTGACGGAGATGCTATAACAATATTCAGTAAGTTGAAACCTCAAATTCCTACATGTCGTGTTATATTCACACCACATCAAAAGGAATGGGAGCGTTTGAGCGGTATACCTATTGAAGAACAAACATATGAACGCAACCTTGAAGCGGTAGAACGTATTGGCGCGACAGTAGTATTAAAACAACATGGTACGGAAATCTATTTCTGCAATGATGATGTCTATAAATTACCTATTGGCACACCTGCTATGGCTACAGGTGGTATGGGCGATACACTTGCGGGCATGATTACAAGTTTCGTAGGCCAATTTGATAACTTTAAAGAAGCTGTTACAAGTGCAACTTACATGCATAGTTTTATCGGTGAAAAATTATCTGACACAATGTATGTTGTTCCACCTTCACGTCTAATTAGTGAAATACCATATGTGATGAAACAACTTGAAGGTTAACAGATATAAGAATTAATTATTGTGCTTCTCAATACTAGTAAATTGAGAAGGTACATTGTTGAGAGGGACAATTACATTTTAGACACTCTCTATTGAAGGGGGTCTAAATGTATGAAAATGATTATTCTTTTATCCTCGATGCATGGTGCTACAGAAGTCATAAAGGACAAATCAATTTAATATAAACAAGAAATTAAAAAATGCATGAGGCATATTGCTATGTCTCATGCATTTTAGCATATTGGGCGTCGATGACTGAGTTAGAAAATAACCTCATTATAACTCTAGTCCGACTTCCCTATATATAAACTTTTATTCATTAAATCTACAGGTAGTTTAATTAAGGGGGGCCAGGCAGAACAACGAACTCTGTGTTTCTGTCTTACTCCCTTTTTAACTATTCATCACTATCTTCTTCATTATCTGAAGCACTCTCGATATCTTCATTCACTCTATCCATAAAATCTTGTCTAATATCAATACGATCATCATTTTCAGGAGACTCTACAGATTCCGTTTCTGCATCACCTTCTGTATGAATCGCATTGCCTGGTGTCTGATCATCCACTACCTCTTCTACATCTGCTTTTTCAGCACTAGTGGTTTGTTGCGCTTCATCTACATTTTCCTCATTATCGTCTTCTTCTTTTACTTTAGCAACAGTAGAAACAAATTGGCCATCTCCGAGTTTCATAAGACGTACACCTTGTGCTGCACGTCCATTTTGAGAAATATCATGAACGTCAAGACGGATAATAACACCAGCGTTAGTTACAACCATTAAATCCTCTTCACCGGTCACAGTTGTGATACAAACGATGTTACCATTACGCTCAGTAATTGTCGCAGTTTTGATTCCTTTACCACCACGATTTGATAAACGATATTCGCTAACAGGTGTACGTTTACCGTAACCATTTTCAGTAACTACTAATACTTCATCTTCACTTTCTGAATCTGCAACATCAAGACCTACGACAGTATCCCCTTCACGTAGAGAAATACCTTTCACACCTGCTGCTGTACGGCCTAATGGGCGTAATGTAGATTCAGAGAATCTAATTAATGATGCATGTGCAGTTCCAATAAGAATATCTTCATTACCTGTTGTTAGACGTACTGCAATTAATTCATCATCTTCTTTAAAGTTAATTGCAATTTTACCGTTTTTGTTAATACGGGAGAAGTTACTTAATGATGAACGTTTAACGATACCTTGTTTTGTCGCAAATACGAGATAATCTTCTTCACTTTCAAGGTCTTTAACTGCAATCATCGTACTTATTGTTTCGTCATTTTCAAGTTCAATCGCATTGATAATAGGTATACCTTTGGATTGACGTGACAACTCAGGAACTTCATAACCTTTGAGTTTATATACACGACCTTTATTTGTAAAGAACAGAACATGATCATGTGTACTCATTGTTACCAATTGACTAACGAAGTCCTCATCCAACGTGTTCATACCTTGTATGCCACGACCACCACGATTTTGAGAACGATATGTAGATACTGGTAAACGTTTAATATAGTTATTATGACTTAATGTAATAACGATTTGTTCTTCAGGGATTAAGTCTTCATCTTCAAGATCTTCTAGACCACCTAATTGAATTTCAGTGCGACGTTCATCACCGAAACGTTCTTTAATTTCAGTCAATTCATCACGAACTAATTGTAATAACACTTCTTCATCAGCTAAAATCTCTTCTAACTCTTTAATATATTCTAGAAGTTCATTATACTCAGATTCTATTTTATCTCTTTCTAATCCAGTTAAACGTCTTAAACGCATATCTAAAATTGCTTGAGCTTGACGTTCAGTAAGTTTAAAACGCTCTTGCAAACTTGCCATCGCAATTTTATCAGTGTCCGATTCACGAATTGTTGTGATAATTTCATCGATATGATCTAGTGCTATTCGTAAACCTTCTAGAATATGTGCACGGTCTCTTGCTTTTTTAAGATTATATTCAGTACGTCGTCTAACCACTGTTTTTTGGTGCTCTAAGTAATGAATAAGTGCTTCTTTTAAATTGATTAGTTTAGGTCTACCATTCACTAAAGCAATCATATTCACACCAAATGATGTTTGTAATGGCGTTTGTTTATATAAATTATTTAAAATAACACTCGCATTTGCATCTTTACGTACATCAATAACTACTCTTACACCTGTACGCAAACTTGTTTCATCACGTAAATCTGTAATACCGTCGATTTTCTTATCTCTAACTAACTCTGCGATTTTTTCAATCATACGTGCTTTATTGACTTGGAAAGGTATTTCCGTTACGACAATACGTTGACGGCCACCACCACGTTCTTCTATTTCAGCACGAGAACGCATTTGAATTGACCCGCGACCTGTTTCATAAGCTCGACGAATGCCACTTTTACCTAGTACTAAACCAGCTGTAGGAAAATCAGGACCTTGGATGTCTTCCATCAGCTCATTAATTGTGATGTCTGGATTCTTACTTAAACTGAGCACACCATCAATAACTTCAGTTAAATTGTGGGGAGGAATATTTGTAGCCATACCTACGGCAATTCCTGCCGCACCATTCACTAATAAGTTAGGGAAACGTGCAGGTAAGACTGACGGCTCTCTTTCATTACCATCATAGTTGTCAATAAAATCAATTGTGTCTTTGTTGATATCTCGTAAAAGTTCTAATGTTATTTTAGTCATACGTGCTTCGGTATAACGCATTGCGGCTGCACCGTCACCATCCATAGAGCCAAAGTTACCTTGACCATCTACAAGTGGATAACGATAACTAAAGTCTTGGGCCATTCTTACCATTGCTTCATAAATTGAAGAATCACCATGAGGGTGATATTTACCCATAACATCCCCGACTATACGTGCAGATTTCTTATACGGTTTATCGGGCGTCATACCTTGTTCATTTAAACCATAAAGAATACGACGATGTACTGGCTTTAATCCGTCTCTAACATCAGGTAATGCACGAGAAACGATAACACTCATAGCATAGTCTAAGAATGATTCCCGCATTTCACTGGTTATATTTCGTTCATTAATTCTTGATTGAGGTAATTCAGCCATCAAGAGATCCTCCTTCAAAAGTTCAGTTCATAGTGTCTAGAAATCTAGGTTGGCATAAACTGCATTGTCTTCGATAAATTGTCTGCGATTTTCTACTACATCGCCCATTAACATTTCAAATGTTTGGTCTGCATCAATTGCATCTTCAAGTCTCACTTGCAACATAGAGCGATGTTCAGGATTCATAGTCGTTTCCCATAATTGGTCTGCGTTCATTTCACCAAGACCTTTGTAACGTGCAATTGACCATTTTGGTGACGGGTTTAATTCTTGTTTCAACTTGTCTAGTTCTCTATCGTTAAATACATAATATTTTTGTTTTCCTTGCGTTAGTTTATATAAAGGCGGCTGAGCAATATAAACATAGCCCGCTTCAATTAAAGGTCTCATGAAACGATAGAAGAATGTAAGTAATAACGTACGTATATGTGCACCATCAACATCGGCATCAGTCATGATTACGATTTTATGATAACGTGCTTTTGATATATCGAATTCTCCACCAATACCCGTACCAAATGCAGTAATCATTTGACGAATTTCGTTATTGTTTAAGATACGATCTAAACGTGCTTTTTCCACATTCAAAATTTTACCTCTTAAAGGTAAAATGGCTTGTGTTCTTGAATCACGACCAGATTTAGTAGACCCCCCGGCAGAGTCACCTTCTACCAAGAAAATTTCACTTTCTTCAGGGTTCTTACTAGAACAATCTGCCAATTTACCTGGTAAGCTTGAAACGTCTAATGCTGATTTACGACGCGTAACTTCACGTGCTTTTTTGGCAGCTACACGTGCGCGTGAAGCCATGATACCCTTCTCAACAATAATACGTCCTACAGACGGATTCTCATATAAGAAACGTTCAAAGTGTTCAGAAAATAATCTATCAACAACTTGACGTACTTCAGAGTTTCCTAGTTTTGTTTTAGTTTGTCCTTCAAACTGAGGATCGCCGTGTTTAATTGATACGACCGCTGTTAAACCTTCCCGTGTATCTTCCCCTGAAAGTCTATCTTTATCCTCTTTAATAATCTTACTTTGTGTTCCATAGCTATTTAAAACGCGTGTTAAAGCACGTTTAAAGCCATCTTCATGCGTACCACCCTCGTATGTATGAATATTATTCGCATACGTTAATAGGTTGGTTGCATATCCACTGTTATATTGAAGTGCAATTTCTACTTCAATATCATCTTTAGACTGATGGATATATATAGGTTCATCGTGAAGAGGTTCTTTATTCTCATTCAATAAATCTACATAGGATTTAATCCCGCCTTCATAATGATATGAGTCTTCTCTAACTTCCTCTTCTCTTTCATCTTTTAAAGTAATTTGAATACCTTTATTTAAGAAAGCAAGCTCACGTATACGCTTTTGAAGTGTTTCATAGTTATAAACTGTTGTCTCTGTAAAGATTTCTTTATCGGCTTTGAATCGAATAGCTGTACCTGTTTTATCTGTATCGCCAATTTCTTTAAGATCAAATTGTGGCACACCTTGTTTATAGGCTTGATGATAAATCGTGCCATTACGATGTACATAAACTTCAAGATCTTGTGAGAGTGCATTAACAACTGAAGATCCAACACCGTGAAGACCGCCAGATACTTTGTATCCGCCACCTCCAAATTTACCTCCAGCGTGAAGTACAGTTAAGATAACTTCGACAGCAGGGCGTCCCATCTTTTCTTGAATATCAACAGGAATACCACGGCCATTGTCAGTAACTTTAATCCAATTGTCTTTCTCAATTATAACTTCAATATGACTAGCATAACCTGCTAATGCCTCGTCAATACTATTATCAACAATTTCCCATACTAAATGGTGCAACCCTCTTTCTGAAGTTGAACCAATATACATACCCGGTCTTTTACGAACCGCTTCGAGACCTTCTAAAACTTGTATCTGTCCAGCACCATAATTATCTGTGTTGTTTACATCTGACAATGTATTCACCATCACTTTCTCGTTACTTTAGTATTTCACCTTGACTAATACGGTATAACTTAGCGTTATTCATTATTTCATGATCTATTCCTTCAACTGACGTTGTTGTCACAAATGTTTGTACTTTATGTTGAATCGTACTTAACAAATGAGTTTGACGTGAATCATCAAGCTCACTCAAGACATCATCTAAAAGTAAGATTGGATATTCTCCTACTTCAATATTCATTAATTCGATTTCTGCCAACTTAATTGATAGCGCAGTTGTACGTTGCTGACCTTGTGAGCCATACGTTTGAGCATCCATGCCATTTACATTGAAACTTAAGTCATCACGATGTGGGCCATAGAGACATACACCTCGTTCTTTCTCTCTTTGTAAATTGTCATTTAACAATGCTAATACTTCTTCGATTAACTCAGATTGATTGGCTTCATAATTACTTAACTTTAAACTTGGAACATAATCGAGTGTCAGTGTCTCTCGATGATTTGTAATACCTGCATGAATGGGTTGTGCAAGTGTTTCTAATTCCTTTATAAAGTGCTCTCGACGTAACGTAACCTTCAGTGCATATTCAGCAAATTGTTGGTTTAAGACTTCTAGCATTGTTGTATCTGTCTTCTGCCCAATTTGTAACTGTTTAAGGTAATTGTTCTTTTGCTTTAGAATACGCTGATATTGAGCTAAATCATTCAAATAGACAGCAGATATTTGTCCTAACTCCATATCTATGAACCGTCGACGTATTTGTGGTGAACCTTTAACGATATTTAAATCTTCAGGCGCAAATAAGACGACATTTAAATGTCCAATATATTGAGTTAGTCTGCTTTGTTCAAGATGATTCACTTTAACTTGCTTACCTTTTTTAGTTATAAACATCGTAAGCGGCATCGTGCCATGTCTATAACTTAGCTCACCCTCTATTTTAGCATAATCAGAATTGAAACGTATGAGTTCCTTATCATTTGACGTACGATGACTTTTAGCAAGCGCTAAGGTATAAATTGATTCAAGTAAATTTGTCTTTCCTTGTGCGTTCTCACCAATAAGGATATTCACTTCAGGATGACAATCTAATGTCACCTGTTCATAGTTACGATAATTCTCTAATTGGAGTGTATTAAGTTTCATTGTTCACCTTGATGGATGATTAAAAAGGAACCCGTATCTTCAGGGATATCTGTAATATCAATGCGGTCGTTGTGTTCTAATTTTTTGCCACGTCTTGTTTCACGTTGTCCATTAATTAAAACCTCAAAATCCTGTAGAAACCATTTGGCTTGTCCACCTGATTCTATGATTCCTTCAGTTTTAAGAAATTGACCTAAAGTGATATTTCCTTCTACAACAACTTCTTGAACCAAAATTTCTCACTCCATTTCTGTATGTGTCATTAATATATTATACCGTTTTTTACTTTGAATTTCATTTAAAATAAAGAATGAAATCGTTTACTTTGATATATATTTTATTTTATCAAAAGCTGCTACAAATTTTATAATTTACTTACAATCATTTTAGAAACTTACACTGAATTTTAATTTTAAAGGGGTTTTTAGCACACTTTTTCCACAAGGGTAATTTAATACTCAAATATATTTATTATTGCTATGAAAAGCGCTCAGTACATTTAAAATTAATTTTACATTCACGATAATTATCTCATTCGTCTATATTAAGTTTTGAATGTTTGAAATGAGGTTTGGTATCAATATAAAAGAGCCTATACGACAAATGCACAGGCTCCTTTGTATAAGAGATTTAGCAATCTAATACGATTGTAATTTTAATTTCTATTAATATGTTCTAATAGGCAGAATTAATTGCGTTACAGAATCATCATCTTTTGGTTTTAAGATAAATGGTTTCATTGTACCAAAGAATTCTACTTCTACTTCATCATTATCAATGGCTTTTAAAGCATCCATCATGTATTTTGAGTTGAAAGAAATTTTCAAGTTTCCGCCTTCTACATCATTAGCGTTAACTTCTTCTTTAACAGTACCAATTTCAGGAGAAGTAGATGAAAGTTCAACTAATTCATTACCTGTACTTAATTTAATAACATTATTTCCACCTTCTCGTGCTAATAAAGATGCACGATCAATTGCATGATAAAAGTCTCCATTGTTAATTCCTAATTTAATCTCATAATTTTCTGGGAATAAACGTGTCGTATCTGGATAATGACCTTCAAGTAAACGTGAGATGAAATTAATATTCCCCACTCTGAATAACACTTGGTTAGAAGCAAAGAAAATATCAATATCTTCGTCGCTGTCACTCATAATTTTGTTTAATTCAGATAAAGCTTTACCAGGAATGATGACATTTTTATTTTCTGATTCATCTTCTAACTGTAATTTTCTTACAGCTAAGCGGTGTGAATCTGTTGCTGTGCATATTAATTCATTATCTTGTATAAGCCAGTTTACACCAGTAAGTACTGGTCGTGTTTCTGAGGTGGACACTGCAAAATTAGTTTGTGCAATGATATTTTTTAGTACCTTAACAGACAATTGAATAGCGTCATCTCGTGATACCTCAGGTAATAATGGATATTGATCAGGATCTAAACCACTTAAGTTAAATTCTGAATGACCTGATGTGATTAATGTTTGGAATTGTTCATTAGTTGATAATTTAACTTCTTTTCCAGGAAGTTTTTTAATAATATCAACGAAGAAACGACCAGGAAGTACAACTGATCCTGTTTCTGTAATTTCAACAATTTCTTCACCATCAACTTGTTTTGGAATAGTGATTTCTATTGATATTTCTGAATCTGACCCAGTTAAAATGACTTCATTATCTTTAGCATCAATTTTGATACCTGTTAAAATCGGTAAAGTTGTTCTAGGTGAGATAGCTTTTAATGTGTCGTTAAGTTGATTAATAAAATAATCTCTTTTGATTGTGAATTCCATCATTAAATTTAAACTCCTTCCAGTCGTTTATATATAATTATATAGGTTTTAAAATCATAGTAATAGTAGTAGGCATTGTGGATTGGTGGATAAGTCTAAAAAACTTACGGATAGCACAGTTATACACATGTGGATAAACTGTGTATGTTGTGTATTAATTTTTCACATTATCCACAATTGCTATTGTTATTCAGAGGGACAACTACCCATCTTTTTAAGTTTTTGGGAATTGATTTACTTAGTAATTATTCCCTAAAAGACCGTTTACAATCTGCTAATTTTCAATTTATTCAATATTGATTGATTTATTTCCCATTACTGATTTCTAATTTCTTTTTCTAAGTTTTCTACTTCTTGCTTAAATGTAGGATCAGACTTGATATCATTTGCAATCTTTTCATGGGCATGGATAACTGTTGTATGATCGCGACCTCCAAATTCTTCACCTATCTTAGGTAATGAAAAATCAGTTAATTCTCTAGATAGATACATAGCTATTTGTCGTGGGTAAGCAATTGACTTTGTACGTTTTTTAGCACTAAAATCTTCAATTCTTACACTATAATATTGACCAACTACCTTTTGGATATCTTGAATTGTAATCTTTTTAGACTTAGGTGATTGAATGATATCTTTTAACGCTTCTGCGGTAAGTTCGGTTGTAATAGGTTTCCCTTGTAATTTTGAGTACGCTAAAAGTCGAGTTAATGCGCCTTCAAGTTCACGAATATTGGATTGAATTTGGTTGGCGATGTAATTCAATGCTTCTGACGGAATATCAAGATTTTCTTCTTCAATTTTCTTTTGTAATATTGCCATTCTTGTTTCGTAATCAGGTGGCGTGATATCAACTATTAGCCCCCACTCAAAACGAGAACGTAGACGGTCTTCTAGCTTAGCAATTTCTTTTGGTGGACGATCACTTGAAATAACGATTTGCTTATTATTTTGATGTAATTCATTAAAAGTATGGAAGAACTCCTCTTGCGTTTGTTCTTTATTTTGAATGAATTGAATATCATCAATTAATAAAACATCAATTTTACGATACTTTTCACGAAATGCTTCAGTTTCATTATCACGTATTGATTTAATAAATTCGTTTGTGAATTTCTCACTAGAAGTGTAAATGACTTTAGCATTAGGTTTGTTACTAAGAACATGATGTCCAATTGCATGCATTAAATGTGTTTTACCTAGACCTACGCCTCCATATATAAATAATGGATTATAAGCTTCTGCCGGTGCTTCTGCAACAGCTAAACTTGCAGCATGTGGGAAACGATTGCCAGGTCCAATGACAAATGTATCGAATGTATTGTGCATATTAAATTGTTCTTTTCCCCAAGTCTTATCATCTATAGAAGAATTTTGTACTTGGGGTTCTTGAACTTCTTGTGTATTTACATTGTTGTAGGATGCAAGTTCATCTTCAGAAATAAAATGTGGTTTCACTTCATAACCGATGACATCATAAATAATAGCCTGCATAATTTCTGAATATCGCTGATTAAGCCAACTCGCATTGAAAGGCAGACTTACTAATATAATGGCTTCGTCATTTTTAAGTGAGTAGAGTTGCGTATCTTTTATGAACGTTTGATAACTAGTGTTTGAAATTCTTTCCTGGGCAATTTCTAAAACTTTATCCCAAATTTCTTTCTCTGACATAAATAACTCCATCTTTCTTAAAATTTTAGACTTATACACAGAAATAACATAGGTGGATAAAAATAATCACAGTATGTTAATAATTATCCACAAGTTAATCACAATCAGTGGATAACTTAAACATAACTATGATTTATGCACACCATTTATGTATATAAATTTAATAAATAAATCCTTATAAAATCATAATTTGAACGACTTATCCACATAATTATACTTTTTAACTCCAAGTGATGTCAAATGGCTGTGAATATGTTGTTAAATTTTGAATAACTGTGTGTATAGCGCATATGTTATCCACAGTTTTTGAGAGAATTTCTGTGTATAAGTGGATAACTTCAAATAAGCGTCACAATTTCTTTTTTTACTTTGGGAAATAATTTATATGGATTGTATGAACTATGTATATGACAAATTATTATTAAAATTGGTAATAATTTGATGAAGAAAAAAGATTTCTTATATTAAATCACAACAAGTGATTTTCAATCGTTATATTCGTAAATTCATCTTGCTTTATAAAAGGTATTTTGTTATATTGTAGTAGTTGCTTGAATTATGACTAGATAATAATAAGCTATAGAACAAATTTCTTAATAGCAGACACAATAAGAGAGCAATTGCTCAGATGAAGTATGTTAGTAATTGAAGCTAATATATACTTCGTTAATTTATCTATTTATATGAACCAATTTCTAGGTAGGAAGTTGGAAATATTGGTAATTGAATTCAGATGGAGGTGTTTTGTATGGTAAAACGTACTTATCAACCAAATAAACGTAAACATAGTAAAGTTCATGGTTTCAGAAAACGCATGAGCACTAAAAATGGCCGCAAAGTTTTAGCGCGTCGTCGTCGTAAAGGCCGTAAAGTTTTATCTGCATAAGATCACTGAATCATCAGTGGTCTTTTTTTTGTTTAAATAATAAAATGATATTTAAGTATTGTTCTGATATCATTTTCAAAATAATATATGCGTATGTTTTGTTAATAGATAATTGTTACTATTAAAATGAATAGATTAGAATAAGCGAGTGATGTTTAATGGAAAAAGCATATCGTATTAAGAGAAATTCAGACTTTCAAGCGATATACAAGAATGGGAAGTCTGTTGCAAATAGACAATTTGTTGTCTATACCTATAAAAATAGAGATTTAAAACATTTTCGCTTAGGAATAAGTGTCTCAAAAAAACTGGGAAACGCTGTTACAAGAAATAGAATTAAAAGAGCGATAAGAGAGAATTTTAAAGTGCATAAGCAAAATATTATCGCTAAAGATATTATAGTTATAGCGAGGCAACCAGCAAAAGATATGAATACACTGGAGATTCAAAGTAGTTTAGAGCATGTGCTTAAAATTGCAAAAGTGTTTAATAAAAAGATCAAGTAGGGCAGGGGACTTAGACGAACCGAAGTCTAACGTCACACAAACCGAAGGATTACATCTTAATGTTGAACAATTTATTAGCTTTTTTAAAAGAAACAAATTACAATGTTATAATGAATTTTTACATTAATAAGGAGGCGAGACTCTTATGGATTTTGATACGATTACAAGTATTTCAACACCTATGGGTGAAGGTGCTATTGGAATTGTGAGATTATCTGGGCCGCAAGCTATTGAAATCGGAGATATCTTATATAAAGGAAAGAAAAAGTTATCTGAAGTTGAGACGCATACAATAAATTACGGTCATATTATTGATCCAGAAACAGATGAAACAGTTGAAGAAGTCATGGTGTCTGTTTTACGTGCCCCTAAAACTTTCACACGAGAAGATATTATTGAGATAAATTGCCATGGTGGTATTTTAACAATTAATCGTATATTAGAGTTAACTATGACTTATGGTGCACGTATGGCAGAACCAGGTGAATATACAAAACGTGCATTTTTAAATGGTCGTATAGATTTATCTCAAGCAGAAGCGGTTATGGATTTTATACGTTCCAAAACTGATCGAGCTTCTAAGGTTGCGATGAATCAAATAGAAGGACGTTTAAGTGATTTAATTAAGAAACAACGTCAATCCATATTAGAGATACTCGCCCAAGTTGAAGTTAACATTGATTATCCAGAGTATGATGATGTAGAAGACGCAACGACAGACTTCTTACTAGAACAGTCTAAGCGTATTAAAGAAGAAATCAATCGATTACTTGAAACAGGTGCACAAGGTAAAATAATGAGAGAAGGGTTATCTACTGTTATTGTAGGACGTCCTAATGTTGGGAAGTCTTCGATGCTAAATAACCTTATTCAAGATAATAAAGCAATTGTGACTGAGGTCGCTGGTACAACAAGAGACGTGTTAGAAGAATATGTCAATGTTAGAGGTGTCCCATTACGACTTGTAGATACTGCGGGTATTAGAGATACTGAAGATATCGTAGAGAAGATTGGTGTAGAACGTTCTAGGAAAGCTTTAAGTGAAGCAGATTTAATTTTATTTGTGCTTAATAACAATGAACCTCTGACGGAAGATGATCAAACTTTATTCGAAGTCATTAAAAATGAGGATGTTATTGTAATCATTAATAAAACAGATTTAGAGCAGCGATTAGATGTTAGCGAACTAAGAGAGATGATTGGTGATATGCCACTTATACAAACATCGATGCTTAAACAAGAAGGTATTGATGAATTAGAAATACAAATTAAAGATTTATTCTTTGGTGGCGAAGTACAAAATCAAGATATGACTTATGTATCGAATTCACGTCACATTTCATTGTTGAAACAAGCGAGACAATCAATTCAAGATGCGATTGATGCTGCTGAGTCTGGTATCCCAATGGATATGGTGCAGATTGATTTAACACGTACTTGGGAAATTCTAGGAGAAATAATTGGAGAATCAGCGAGCGATGAATTAATAGATCAACTATTTAGTCAATTTTGTTTAGGAAAATAATGATATAAAAATATAAACAAGACGGTAAGACGTCTACAATTCAAGATTTTAAGACTTTTGGGAGGTAAAATAGTGGTTCAAGAATATGATGTAGTAGTCATTGGTGCTGGTCACGCCGGTATTGAAGCAGGTCTAGCTTCAGCTCGTCGGGGTGCTAAAACGCTGATGTTAACAATTAATTTAGATAATATTGCTTTCATGCCATGTAATCCATCTGTAGGTGGTCCTGCGAAAGGAATCGTTGTACGTGAAATAGACGCTTTAGGTGGACAAATGGCAAAAACTATTGATAAAACGCACATTCAAATGCGTATGCTAAATACAGGGAAAGGTCCAGCTGTTAGAGCTTTACGTGCTCAAGCAGATAAAGTATTATATCAACAAGAAATGAAGCGTGTACTTGAGAATGAGGATAATTTAGACATCATGCAAGGTATGGTTGATGAACTCATTATAGAAGATAATGAAGTTAAAGGTGTTCGTACTAACATTGGTACAGAATATCGTTCTAAAGCTGTCATTATTACAACAGGTACATTCTTACGTGGAGAAATTATACTAGGAAACTTAAAATATTCTAGTGGTCCTAACCATCAATTACCATCTGTAACGCTAGCGGATAATTTAAGAAAATTAGGATTTGATATCGTTAGATTTAAAACGGGTACGCCACCTCGTGTAAATGCGAGAACCATCGATTATTCTAAAACTGAAATCCAACCAGGTGATGATATAGGTCGTGCGTTTAGTTTTGAAACAACCGAATTTATTTTAGATCAATTACCTTGTTGGTTAACTTATACAAATGGAGATACACATCAAGTCATTGATGATAACTTACATTTATCTGCTATGTATTCCGGTATGATTAAAGGTACAGGTCCAAGATATTGTCCATCAATTGAGGATAAATTTGTTCGCTTTAACGATAAACCAAGACATCAACTTTTCCTAGAACCTGAAGGACGTAATACGAATGAGGTATACGTGCAAGGATTATCTACTAGTTTACCTGAACATGTTCAACGTCAAATGTTAGAAACCATTCCAGGTCTTGAAAAAGCAGATATGATGCGTGCAGGTTATGCTATTGAATATGATGCAATCGTACCTACTCAATTATGGCCAACGTTAGAAACAAAAGCGATCAAAAACTTGTATACCGCTGGTCAGATTAATGGAACATCAGGATATGAAGAAGCAGCGGGACAAGGTATTATGGCAGGTATTAACGCTGCTGGTAATGTTTTAGGTACAGGTGAAAAAATACTCAGTCGTTCAAACGCATATATTGGTGTACTTATAGATGATTTAGTCACTAAGGGTACAAATGAACCGTATCGATTATTAACTTCACGTGCGGAATATCGATTATTATTACGTCATGATAATGCTGATTTACGTCTCACTGATATGGGGTATGAGTTAGGCTTAATATCAGAAGAACGCTATGCAAGATTTAATGAAAAGCGTCAACAAATCAAAGATGAAATACAACGACTTACCGATGTACGTATTAAACCAAATGAACATACGCAAGCAATTATTGAAGCTAAGGGTGGTTCAAGATTAAAAGATGGTATATTAGCGATTGATTTATTACGTCGTCCGGAAATGAACTACGAAACAATTTTAGAAATCTTAGAAGAATCACATCAACTTCCTGAAGCGGTTGAGGAGCAAGTTGAAATTCAAACAAAATATGAAGGTTATATCAATAAATCTTTACAACAAGTAGAAAAAGTTAAAAGAATGGAAGCGAAAAAAATTCCTGAGGATTTAGATTATAGCAAGGTAGATAGTTTAGCATCTGAAGCACGCGAAAAGTTAGCTGAAGTTAAACCATTAAATATTGCACAGGCTTCACGAATTTCAGGTGTGAATCCAGCAGATATCTCAATTCTACTTGTTTATTTAGAACAAGGTAAGCTTCAAAGGGTGAAACAATAATGAGTATTGAATGGTTATCAGAGAAATTAAGCGAGCAAGGCATAGAACTATCTAATACACAAAAAGAGCAATTTCAAAAATATTATCAATTACTTGTTGAATGGAACAAAAAAATGAATTTGACAAGTATTACTGATGAACATGATGTTTATTTAAAACATTTTTATGATTCAATAGCGCCCAGTTTTTATTATGATTTTAACGGTCAATTAAGTCTTTGTGATATCGGTGCTGGTGCAGGTTTTCCAAGTATACCTTTAAAGATAGTATATCCTGAGTTAAAAGTGACGATTGTAGATTCTCTAAATAAAAGAATACAATTTCTAAATCATTTAGCTGCAGAACTAGGTCTTGAAGATGTTAGTTTTGTGCATGATCGAGCAGAAACATACGGCAAGGGTGTCTACAGGGAGTCTTATGATATTGTTACAGCTCGTGCAGTAGCGAGATTGACTGTCTTAAGTGAGCTATGCTTACCTTTAGTAAAAAAAGGTGGACAGTTCCTTGCACTTAAATCTTCAAAGGGTAAAGAAGAATTGCAAGAAGCGACGTTTGCTATTAATATTTTAGGCGGTAATGTGAAAGATACTTATACTTTTGAATTACCTGAAAATGTCGGTGAGCGACAAATGATTATTATTGATAAACGTAGACAGACATCAAAAAAATACCCAAGAAAACCAGGTACGCCAAACAAATCTCCACTAGTTGAAAGTTAAGACATCATAGTATGATAAATAATTGAGAGGGAGAGAATGGATAATGAAGAAACCTTTTTCAAAATTATTTGGTTTAAAAAATAAAGATGACATCATTGGTTATACTGAAGAAGAACGTAATAATAATGTAGAATCCATTCATATTGAACGTATCGTACCCAATCGTTATCAACCTAGACAAGTATTTGAGCCAAATAAGATTAAAGAATTAGCAGAGTCTATTGAAGAGCATGGGTTATTACAGCCAATAGTTGTACGTCCAATTGAAGAAGATATGTTCGAAATTATAGCCGGCGAACGACGTTTTAGAGCATTACAGTCGTTGCATAAACCTCAAGTAGATGTCATCGTTCGAGATATGGATGATGAAGAAACAGCGGTAGTTGCATTGATTGAAAATATTCAACGTGAAAACTTATCTGTCGTCGAAGAAGCGGAAGCTTATAAAAAGTTACTTGAAATCGGGGAAACGACTCAAAATGAATTAGCAAAAAGTCTAGGCAAAAGCCAAAGCTTCATTGCTAATAAACTTAGATTATTGAAGTTAGCACCCAATGTGATTAAGAGATTACGTGAAGGTAAGATTACAGAAAGACATGCACGAGCGGTATTAGTATTACCTGATGAAACACAAGAAGAATTAATCGAACAAGTTATTAGTCAGAAGTTGAATGTGAAACAAACTGAGGATAGAGTACGTCAGAAAACTGGACCAGAAAAAGTAAAAGCGCAGACTTTCCAATTTTCTCAAGATGTAACACAAGCAAAAGAAGAACTAGGTAAGAGTATTGAAACGATAGAAAAATCAGGTATACGGGTTGAACAAAAAGATAAAGAACATGAAGATTATTATGAAATTAAAATAAAGATATATAAGAAATAATTATAAGAGTTTGGTACATATTGTGATGATGTATCAGGCTCTTTTTTATCGTATTACAATGCATTATCTTTGATATTATAACGGTAAAAAATTCTGTGTAATAAAATATCTAAATAGCAAATATCAACATTAATGATCATATTAAATGTACCTAATAACATCTTAACCATAGCAAAGATAACTTGTATTGTGTCACTCAATGAAAGCGTGATTATAGTAGATAAACTTATAATATTTTAATTGATAAAAAGTGATTTTAAAATGTTTTACGTGAAACAAAAATTGTCATTATTTAGAAAATTAGGTGATTTAAACAATATATTTACAACAATTGATTTACGCTATAAACTAAAAGTAAACGATACGTTTCGTTTAATAAATATGGATGAGAAGGGTTATTGTGTTTGGTATATCAATTTCTAGTGCTATACTACATTTCGTTATCGGAGGATTTGCTGTTGCACTTGCATCAATTATGGCTGATAAAGTAGGAGAGAAATTAGGTGGTATTATTGCCACTATGCCGGCAGTCTACCTTGCAGCTATTATAGCGTTAGCTATAGACCATAAAGGACAGCAACTTATTCAAATGTCAATTCATTTAAGTACAGGAGCGATTGTTGGGATTGTCTCATGTATTGTAACAGTGTTCTTTACTTCAATTTTTATTGGTAAGAAAAATTATAGGAGTGGAACAGTATTTGCAATTCTTTGCTGGTTTGTGATTTCTGTTGCGATTTTCTTAGTCAGACATATTTAAATTGGAGGATTAAAAATGAAGTTAGCAATTATTAAATTTTCAGTTGGTGGTTTAGCTGTTTTAATTAGTTATATTGTTTCTGTCGTGCTTCCATGGAAGGAATTTGGAGGTATATTTGCAACCTTTCCTGCAGTGTTTTTAGTTTCAATGTGTATTACTGGGATGCAATTTGGCAATGAAGTAGCTATGCATGTGAGCAGAGGTGCAGTCTTTGGCATGATAGGAGTTTTATGTAGTATACTAGCAACCTGGGGATTACTACAAGCTACACATATGTGGCTATTGAGCATTATTGGTGGTTTTGTAGCTTGGTTTGTAAGTGCATTGATTATTTTTGAAATTGTGGAATTCATCGCACATAAAAGAAGGGATAAACATGGCTGGAAGACCAAAAGATCCAACAATCAATAAAAAAATTTATACTGAGATTCAACGTTTATTGGAAACGACTCATTTTAGAGATATTACTATAGATCAAATTTCTGAGAATACTGGTATTTCTAAAGCAACTATTTATAGACGTTGGAAGGATAAATCTTCAATTATCATGTCTGCGTTTATTGAACAATCTCAATATATTGTGATTCATAATCAAGATAATTTATATGATGATTTATTCCAGTTTTTAGTAAAAATAAAAGATATCTATAAAACAAAACTAGGTAGTGCTGTGATTGAAATATTAATTAGTCATCAACAAATGGAAGCTAGAGAAACTTTTATGACTAATTACTTTAATCATAATCGCAAAGTTTTAAAAGAGATTGTTCGTAAGCACATAAAAGAGGAAGAACAAGATTTGTTTATCGATTTAATCTTCTCACCCATCTATTTTAATATATTAATTAAACCTGAAACTCTCGATGAAAATTACATTAAAAAGATGTTGAATCAAGTTCTACGTATATATCATTGATATGAAAAACGCTTCTTTCGAGGAGCGTTTTTTGTATTTCATGTAACAGGTTAGCCTAAGGTCAGTCTATTAAAACCCTTAACCATAATATGTCAAAGCATTTTGACAATGATAAGAGTGACATCGTAAAAACTATTTGATAGCTTTTGTAGAGAAAACTTGATTTGATTTAATAATAATATTAAATGATTTCAAATCATAATTAAGGAGTTTAACGTAATGAATGTTAGCAATCAAATCAAAAAATTTAGAGAAAGAGATGGGTATTCACAAGAATTTTTAGCAGAGAAAATGTTTGTTTCAAGACAAACCATTTCAAATTGGGAAAATGATAAAAGTTATCCGGATATTCATAATTTACTTATTATGTGTCAACTCTTCAAGGTATCTCTAGATGAACTAGTGGAGGATGATTTGAAAAACGTGCAAATCAAAAACATTAAAAAAGAATTAGACTTTTGGACATGGATGATGATAATTCCAATGGTATTGGGGAGTGTTCTCATAGGTCCTATGATTCATTACTTTCATTGGTTAGGAATAGGAATAACATATTTAGTATTTTTAATAGGTATCATTGCTTCTACAAAATTAGAAAAAATTAAAATAAAAAATGATATTGAAACATACGACAGGATATTAGCGTTTATTAATGGTAAAGATCCTAAAGAGGTGCAGAAAAGTAAGTTTAGATATATATGGACATCTTTAATTTCTTTTATTTTCTTTGTTGGTGTGATCATCGGTATAAGTTACTTAAGTATCATTTTAACTGATTATTTTTTATAAAAATCAAAAAGAGAATAGACTGGATGTCTATTGAATTTGACACCCAGCCTACTCTAAGAATGATTATTTATTGCTTTGTCCACTCATAATAATAATGGGAAATATGAAACAACACATAATACAAATCATTATGATTATTGTTTTCATAAATATTTCCTTACATAGTTTTTATTGCACTTAATAGCAGCGTTTAGCTATTCATTCCACCTATCATACCTGATCCTATTAATATGATGAGTGCAACGATTCCTAATATCATAGATGTTTTTTTAGATAATCGACTTGTTGAGTAATAGACAACACCTGTTAAAAAGGCTTTTAAAAGATTAGTTAAACTGAAAGCCATGAGTGTTTTATTATCCTTTGAAAAAATGTTTAAGCTATCAAGCTTATAGTCTGTTATCTTTAGTCCAAAAACTACTTGAATTAAAGAAATAATAGTTGAAAATCCTAAAATAATGATTGAATAAGAGAGTGCAGCTGAGAATAAACTGCTCGCTTTGGCATCTGATTTAAATATTTTAGAAATAACTAAAAAGATTAAAAATACTACAACAACACTAAAGATTGTTCCTATGAAAGCACCTATAGTTGTAGTCATACGAAACATATTTTCATCCATTTGGCTATTAGCTATCGATTGGTTATCTAATAGATCATTGCTAGTATTATATGTGATGAAAGCGCTAATAATAGCTAATACTATCATTATGATTGATTTAAGTATCCATTTTGGCTGATGTCTTAGTTTGTTAAAATGATTAACAAATGGAATACTTGAGTTCTGAATATCATTTTCTTTTAATTCCTGTGTACTCATGTAATATATCTCCTTTACTTATTTAGGTTAGTTTGATGGTAACATTTTATTACATAATATAAAATGTAAAATCCTTAAATTTAATTAAATATAATTACTAATACTAATTTAAAGACAAAATGATTGCTACTATATTAAAAATTATAAGATTTAGTGATTTTTCTACATATAAAAGATTAATAATTTTACAAGTGTGTTATCATTTTCTTGTGAATCTATTACACAAGGAGAATATATATGAATAAAAAACTATTGTGGAGCATCATTGGTATTGTAATTATTGTCGTATTAATCATTGCTGCTTTTATATTAAAACAAGTTAATGGTTCAGGTAGTAAAGATAGTAAGGCTTACGATACATATACAGTAAGAAAAGAGACACCTATTAGTTTAGAAGGCAAAGCGTCTCCAGAATCTGTGAAAACTTATAATAATAATCAATCTGTGGGTAATTTCTTAAGTGTTTCAGTACAAGATGGTCAAACAGTTAAACAGGGTGAACGTATCATCAATTATGATACAAATGGGAATAAACGCCAACAACTAGTGAACAAAGTGAATCAAGCACAATCTCAAGTTAATGATGATTATCAAAAAGTAAATCAAAGTCCTAACAATAATCAATTACAAGTTAAATTGACTCAAGATCAAAGTGCTTTAAATGAAGCTCAGCAGTCATTGTCACAATATGACAGACAACTCAATGACAGCATGAATGCATCATTCGATGGTAAAATCAATATTAAAAATGATTCAGATGTAGGTGAAGGGCAACCTATTTTGCAATTAATTTCTTCAAATCCTCAAATTAACGCAACAATCACAGAGTTTGATATTAATAAAATTAAAGAAGGCGATGAAGTAGATGTCACTGTAAATAGCACAGGTAAAAAAGGAAAAGGCAAAATCCTTAAAATAGACGAACTTCCTACAAGCTATGATACAAGTGACGATAGTGCAGCATCATCGGCACAATCAGGGGCACAAGGTGATAGTGAAGAAGGAACTGAAATGACGGCATCTAATCCTACAATTAATCAGCCAACAGGTGGTAAAAGTGGCGAAACATCAAAATATAAAGTTATTATTGGTGATTTAGATATACCCGTGAGATCTGGCTTCACTATGGATGCTAAAATCCCTCTTAAAACTAAAAAGTTACCAAATAACGTGTTAACAAAAGATAATAACGTATTTGTCGTTGATAAGAATAATAAAGTTCACAAACGTGAAATTAAAATAGAACGTAATAATGGTGAAATCATTGTGAAAAAAGGATTGAAATCTGGCGATAAAGTCATTAAAAAACCAAAAGGTAATTTAAATGATGGAGAAAAAGTAGAGGTGTCATCATGATTGAATTGAGAAAAATCAATCGACACTTTAAAAATGGAAATGAATCAAATCATATTTTAAAAGACATAGATATTCATATTGATGAAGGTGAATTTATTGCTATCATGGGTCCGTCTGGTTCAGGTAAAAGTACGTTAATTAATATCTTGGGATTTATTGATCGTGGTTATGAAGGAGAATACTTTTTTAACAATGAGAATTATCAAAAAAGCTCAGATAATAAGCTCGCAGAAATTCGAAATCATACTGTAGGTTTCGTCTTTCAGAATTTTAAATTGATTCAAAATAACACTATTTTAGAAAATGTAAGTATTCCGCTAATTTATAATGGTTTGAGTAATAAAGCGAGAAAAAGCAAAGTTTTAGACGGACTTCATGACGTCGGTCTCAAAGGTAAAGAGCATCTCTTACCAAATAAATTGTCAGGAGGGCAACAACAACGTGTAGCTATTGCCCGGGCAATTATTAATGACCCTAAGTTTATTATTGCCGATGAACCTACTGGCGCTCTTGATTCGAAGACATCTCAAGATATTATGGAGCTTTTCGTAAAACTGAACAAAGAACAGAATACAACTATTATTATGGTAACGCATGATCGTGAAGTGGCGGAAAAAGCTGATCGTATTATCCATATTTTGGATGGACGTGTGCAAGAGGAAGAGGTGTTGACACGTGAGTAACTTTTCAAATGTCATATCAGTTGCTATTCGTTCCATTTTAAAAAACAAACGACGTAATATCTTTACGATGATTGGAATCATTATTGGTATCGCATCAGTAATTACTATCATGTCGTTGGGAAATGGTTTTAAGAAGTCAACGACTGAGCAATTCAATAATGCTGGAGCTGGTAAAAATCAAGCTTCAATTTCCTACATGACAGAAAATATGGATGCACCTAAAAACAATCCATTTAAGCAAGAGGATATGAGTGTTGTTGAACAAGTTAATGGTGTTAAGAGTGCTAAAGTAAAAGAGGATAAAGATAGTACATATTCAGTCAAAATTACGAATACACATGGCAGTAGCGATGCTAGTTTAAAAAAGGTTGATAAACTGACAGATGTAAATGAAGGAAAAGGATTTACAAATGATGATAATGATGTGCTAGAAAAAGTAGCCGTTATAGATAAAAAAATTGCTAAAAAAGTATTCAATAATCATGCAATGGGTCAATCTATATATATAAATGGAGAAGGGTTTAAAGTCGTAGGCGTCACTGATAGCTCAGAAGTTGATGAAAGTGGGATGCCTATTGAGTCATTAATTCAAATACCTTCAAAAACATTTAATAAATATATGGGCAATTTGACACAAGGTATGCCTCAATTATTAGTTACAGTTGAAAAAGGTTCAGATAAGAAAGACGTAGGTAAAAAGGTTGAAAAAGCGTTGAATAAAAAAGGAACTGGCGTATCTGAAGGTCAATATAGTTATGAAGATAATGAAGCGGTGATGAAAACGATAGGTTCAGTCTTAGACACGATTACTTACTTTGTCGCTGCTGTTGCGGGAATATCACTCTTCATTGCAGGTATTGGTGTGATGAATGTCATGTATATTTCAGTCACTGAACGAACAGAAGAGATTGCAATTCGTCGTGCATTTGGCGCTAAAGGTCGAGATATTGAAATACAATTCTTAGTAGAAAGTGTTGTGTTATGTCTCATAGGAGGAATCATCGGATTAATTCTAGGTATTATTATTGCTACATTGATTGATCTCGTGACACCTGAAATGGTTAAGAGTTCCGTCAGTCTAGGTTCCGTCATCCTGGCTGTAGGTGTATCAACATTGATAGGCATCATTTTCGGTTGGATACCCGCACGTTCAGCTTCTAAAAAAGAATTAATTGATATTATTAAATAATTTATAACATAGAATGGTTTATCGTAAGGTACCATATGGTCGAAATTCTTGTTAACACAGCTATTAGTGTTTATACTGTTGCATTATATTAATTAATGGTTAAGTACACACGATAATTTGAGAGCATAGTAGTTATTAGCCTTTATCACCTATACCCCCTCACTGTTTCAAGTAGAGGGGGTTAATGTATACATGAATACTTATTTTTGACTATCTATCGGTCAGTTGAAGAATGCAAAAAATTTAATTTTCATGAATTGAATAAAAAGATAAAAGTAGTGTATGTATTAACTAAAATTAGCACAAGCTTTAATTAATTCGTAATATGAATTTAAAAAATAGATATGGAAATATAAAGTGATTAAATATTATATTCGTAATTAATTATTAGAAAATATTGATATAGATTAAATTTCTATAGAAGGGTATTTATAATTATTTTCAGGAAAAATAAAAAAGCTAATGTAGTTAGCTTACTATCAGCGCACGAATAGTGGTTGATCAATAGAAAAAATTATAGATGCAAAGTAAACCATCCGTTTGTACGGGTGGTTTTGATTTTGTGAGGTAAAAACTCATTATTGTAGGATATACAAGAGTATTGTCTATCGAGCAAAATATAGAAAGGTCATTTGAAAATTTGAGATGATATATAACTTTAAGCATTGAGAAGACTCACCTCAAAAACTAAGATTAGTTATTTAAAATGTTTCTCATGCTACTTTTTCATTTAATGATACCTGAATTGTTATTAATAATATCGTTTTATCAATTTTAATTGTGATTAATGCGATAAAATAGATAAATATAATTAAAAATAATGTATTGAATTAGTTTAAATGCTGTAATAGAATCAATAAAATGTTTTAAAAACTAAAAAGTTAACAAAAATTTAACTAAATTAGTTAAAAAAATTAATGAATTATATGTTATTTTGAATTTAGCAGTTATTTTTTCATTATTTATAAGGGAAAAATCTTATAGAGGTGATTTCTTTGAAAAATAATAATAGAATAAAAAGATTTAGCATTAGAAAGTACGCAGTGGGAGTAGTATCAATTATTACAGGTGTAACAATTTTCATCGGAGGGCAACAAGCTCAAGCAGCTGAAATTTCAGTGCAACATGCGGATGCACACCCAGAAGACTCGCAAACAACACAACAATTAAAAAATGATAAGGTAGAAGAAACGCTAAAAGCTTCAAAACAAGGTACTGCTGATAGTCAAAAAGTACAAACAATTGATCAATCTAAAACAAATCAAAACAACCAACATTCTGTAGCTGAAAGTGCACAACTGAAAAGTGATGAGACAGCAAATCAGCCAAAAGTAGAAGAAGAAAGCTCAGTAAAACAAGACGTCCAACCGTCTAAAAATGTAAATCAACAAGACGTAGCTACTCAATCAAATGAGAGAGAAAATAATGACATAAAAGGTGAAGACCAAACTTCAAAGGCGAGCAATCAACATACTCAGAGTTCTAACAGTCATAATCAATCAATAGGAACAAAAGATAGCGACTCAGAAGAAATCGATCAGCCATTAGTGAAATTACAAAAGCCGTCTAATGATTCTACATATCAAACACAATCAAAAGCTAAACAAGATAGTTCTAAACAGCTCCCTCAAGAAAAAACAACAAAACATCAAATTCAAACAACTGAAAATGAACAGACAAATAACGTTGATTCTAAAAAAACTAATGACACTCAAGATGCTAGACAACATACTCAAGAGCCTAAAAATGATACATCAACATCACAAAAAAATCATCATCAAGTAGCTACAAAAGAACAATCTAATAGAAGTACAACAAGGGAGACACAAAAGCAATCAGCAAATTCTAATCGTAATCATCAGTCTACACATCAAGCACAGTTCAAAAACCAATATCCAGTCGTATTTGTCCATGGTTTCTTAGGCTTTGCAGGTGATAATCAATTTAGTTTAGCTCCAAAATATTGGGGTGGTACAAAATACAATATTGACAGAAATTTAACTAATGAGGGTTACAATGTACATGAAGCAAATATCGGTGCTTTTAGTAGTAACTATGATCGCGCAGTAGAATTATATTACTATGTCAAAGGAGGACGTGTTGATTACGGCGCAGCGCATGCAGCTAAATATGGTCATCATCGCTATGGTCGAACATACAAGGGTATCATGCGTGATTGGGAACCTGGCAAAAAAATTCATTTTATAGGACATAGTATGGGTGGTCAAACCATTCGTCAAATGGAAGAGTTCTTAAGAAATGGTAACCAAGAAGAAATAGAATATCAACGTCAACATGGAGGTACTATATCCGATTTATTTACAGGTGGTAAAGATAATATGGTTGCTTCAATTACTACACTTGGCACACCACATAATGGTACACCGGCGGCAGATAAAATTGGCACACGTAAACTTGTAAAAGAAACGATTAATCGTATTGGTAGATTAAGTGGTGGTAAAGATGTAGATATAGATTTAGGTTTTTCTCAATGGGGATTAAAACAACAACCAAATGAAAGCTACATTGATTATGCGGAACGTGTATCCAAAAGTAAGATTTGGAATACTGAAGATCAAGCTGTTAATGATCTGACAACGCAAGGTGCTGAAAAAATTAATCAACAAACAAGTCTAAATCCTAATATTGTCTACACTACTTATACGGGGTCTGCGACGCACACAGGACCTCTTGGTAATGAATTACCTAATTCTAGTGAAATTCTTTTGTTGAACTTAACCAGTCGTATTATTGGTAAGGATGCAAACAAAGAAATTAGACCGAATGATGGTGTAGTTCCAGTTATATCATCACAACATCCTTCTAATCAAGCCTTTAAAAAAGTTGATGATCATACACCAGCTACTGATAAAGGAGTTTGGCAAGTGAGACCTGTTCAACATGATTGGGACCATTTAGATTTAGTAGGTATGGATGCATTTGATTTAACACATACAGGTAGAGAATTAGGTCAATTCTATCTAGGTATTATGGATAATATCATGAGAATCGAAGAAGCTGACGGTATTACAAATAAATAATTTTATTGATAGTATAAGGAAACCCTCATAATATAGAGAGGTCACACTGACCTCTCTATTGAGGGCTTTTGTATTATGGTTATTTATTTTTCTCTTCACGTCTCTTTAGGACATAAGCACCACCGAGTAAACCCACAGGTATACCAATAAGCGGTGTGACAATGTTACTTAAAATAAATATGATTACAGTTAAACTGAGTACGTTAAACCAATTGATTGTTAAATTTTTTAAATCCTCATATGATTGTTTGATTAATTCTTTGAATTTCATAGTAAAAACCGTCCTTTATTAAAATAATTTTGTGAATTGAGTTACTAAATAGAATGCTTAATCATACGACTCGAGTGTATAAATGAAATTATAGCAAAAATGAAATAAACAATTGTATATATAATCATTACTATAAATATAGGTGACATTGAGACATTTCCTAGAAGTTTCATAAATGCAAGTGCTGCAAATAATGCATGTAATAAAGCAATGAGAAGCGGTAATCCAAAATTAAATGCAATTTTTAATAGTAAACCTTTAGACATATCAGTGTAGGTAAATCCTATACGACGTAATATCTTAAAGTTATCAAGTTCATCCTCAGTTTCATCCATTTGTTTAATGTAAATAATACAACCAGCAGCCATTAAAAACGCTATTCCTAAGAATGATGTTACAAAGATAAGTATGCCATTGCTTTGGTTTATAAATTTCTTATATTCATCGTGCGACACAATATTACGATTAACTTTTGAGGCAATTTTTTCTGCTTTTTTCACATCTTTGTGAGTATTGAAATTAAAACCGTACATCTTATTAACAATATTGTCAGTTTTTAATGTGTTATAGACCTCCGGGCTCACCTCAACTATAGGAGCTCCAAATGATAATTGTGATGGATATATTTTAGAGTCATCTTTGTCTTTAACGATAATAGATTGTTTAGATTTTCCTTTAACTGTTATCTTATGATTTAAATGAATATCTATTAATCCCGTTGATGATTGTATATTCGTTATTTTAGCTTCATGACCCTTGAGATGTGAGTTCATCATTAGTGATGTTGTATTAGTAGACATATCAGAACCATTCTTACTCTTCATGACGTGGTCGCTTAATGTTTTTGGATTGATTACTTCATAAGTCCGTTGATGATATTTTAAATTTCCTTGATCTAGTTTATGTTTAAATTGCGTAGCTATTTTATTCTGGCTTATATTAAAATCATCTGGAGAAGTCATTTCTAAAGTTGTATTAGTATTAGATTGTGTAATTGCCGCGAAGCAAAGAATACTAACAGTGAAAGCTGAAATGATAGCAATAACTGTAAGAGACATCGCATTTTTCTTCATTCTGTGCATGATAGATGATGTAAAGACAACGTCTGTGATATTTACACGACCATGTTTAATATGTTTTAGCGTTTTAAAAATAAGTGATACAGAACTTCTAAAGAATAAGAAAGCACCTATAATAGTTAAGAAAAGTATGCTAAAAGGTGTAATCAAAGCAGTTGTTAAGGCTTTAAAAACACCAAACATTTCAGTAGACATATAATATCCAAATACTATCATTATAATTCCTAAAACACCGCTGATTGCTTCAAACGTAGTTATTCGTTTTTGGGTAGCTTCCGGGGTATAATTGTCTTTCATCAAAGCTAAAATGCTGTGTTTTTTTAAGAAAATGTAATTTTGTATCATTATCAATAAAAAAGCGACAGCTAACATTACGATAGTAATAAGTATAGCTTGGGGTTCAAAGCCAATAGAGATATGTGTGTTTAACTTCATTAATTTAGAAGCGATAACAAGTAAAAGTTTTGAACCAAAAATACCAATTAAAGTGCCTAAAATTCCTGTTACAATAAAAAATACTAGTTGTTCTATATTGAGCATTCTTAGAATATTTCTACGTGTTAAACCTATCAGTTGGTATAAGGCAAACTCTTTTGTACGCCTTTTAATAAATAAATGATTTGCATACATTAAGAAAACAACAATAATGATAAAAAGAATTGTAGCACCAATTGTGGCACCATTTTTAATAATAGTTGAAGAATCTGAGTTATTAATACTATGTGAATATTTTAAAGTTGAGAAACTAAAATAAAGTATAATGCTAATCAATAATGAAAATAGAAACATTCCATAATGCTTAATATTTTTTCTTAAATTTTTAAGGATAAGTTGGTTAAATGTCATGAGTGACACCACCTAGTGCGGTTTGAAGTTTCATAATTTCTTGGTAAAATGTTTGTTTTGAATCGTTACCCTGGTAGATTTCTGAGTGTATATCACCGTCTTTCAACATAATGACTCTCTCAGCGTAACTAGCGGCTGAAGGATCATGTGTCACCATCATAATGGTTGAATTAAATTGTTTATTCATATCTTCTAGACGGTGTAACAAATCTTGGGCACTTTTAGAATCTAAGGCGCCAGTAGGTTCATCTGCGAAAATGATCGTTGGTTTATGGACGAATGCTCGGGCAGCCGCCGTACGTTGTTGCTGACCGCCAGAAATTTCACTTGGATATTTATTTCCCAGGTTATAAATACCTAATGCCTCAGCCACTTCTTTATAATTTTGTTCCATTTCATATTTATGGAATTTTTGTACTGAGAGTGGTAGCATAATATTTTCTTTTACTGTTAATGTGGGTAAAACGCTATAATCTTGAAAAATAAAACCGAGATGTTGTTTTCGAAAATTTGCCACTTCTTTGTGGCTCAGTTTATTAATTTCTTTGCCTTCAACTTCCACAGTTCCACCTGAAATAGTATCTATTGAACTTAACACATTGAGTAAAGTCGTTTTACCTGATCCAGATGGACCCATGACAGCTACGAATTCCCCTTTTTCAACTGAAAAACTTATATTATTTAAAGCTCGATATTTTTGTTTGTGACCATATACTTTTGATAATTGATTTGCTGTTAAAATAGCCATCCTCTCACTCCTTTAGTTATCTATATTTAAATTGTAGGATGGTTGTGACCTCCTTGCCTTTATCTAAACTTACATTTATAGACATGAAACTTACATGTTTGAAAGATACTTGTTTTATAATTTATCAAAATACATATAAGTGTATGCTTTTAGTTTAATTTGCCGGATTATCCATGACGCTTAATTTAAACTGAATTTTTAAAAATAAGGTTTTAGTTAATCATTAATAATAATTTAAAAATTGTTTGTTATAATTTATTATGAATTTATAAATGGAGAAAAGGAGTATTAATATGAAAAAAGTATTTATGATCATAAGTATACTTACCATAACTGTTACTTTAAGTGCATGTGGAGGTTCTGGAAAACAAAAAGAGCCATCTAAGGAAAGTCAAAAATCTGATAAATATGATTATGTTTATTATGAAATATTAAATGATGGAGATTCTGAAACGCCAAATGTTGAGATTAAATATAAAGATAAAAAAGGTAAATCACATATAGAAAAAGCTGATTTAGATCACGTGTATGAACATATACTAGATGATGGTAATAAAAAACCATATATTGTAAAAGATGGGAAGAAAATTCATGTATACCGACCACCATATATGATTTATGGTGATGATGATGTTGAAGGCAAAGCCATTTCGAAAGATGAAGTTACGAAGTAAAAGAAAGGTGACAAAATGAAACAGCTATTATACAAAACAAGTTGCGTAATGATGGTATTTCTCACGTCTTCTTTAAGTATTGTCAGTACATATTCTCATGCAACAACATCGGGCGGAACGAGTAGTTCCAGTTCGGCAAGTTCTAGTTCAAGTAGCAGTGCAGCTTCTGCATCTAGAGGTTCAACTTCTTCAAGTACAAGTATGAGTCGTTCTAGTGCAATAAATGCGTCTCGTAATGCACAACAATCTAGTCAGCGTGCTGCTCAACAAGCGACAAAATCAAGTCGTGTGACAGCAACCAAAAATAAAGGACAACAGAGTGTATCAAGCCAAAAAGCACAATCTCGTTCTTTAATGCCATCTCAAAGGCCATATGATTCAAGTGCACCGTATTCGTCTCAATATATAGCTACAACTTATTATAATAATTGGTTATTCTATTATATCTTTGCATATTCGTTTTTAAATCAACATGAAAAGAAAAACAGTGTAGATGCTCAATTTAATATGTTGAAACAACAAATGAAGCCTCATGAGAAACTTTATACTGTTACTGTAAAGACCAAACAAGGAAAGCGTGTCGTTGTTGTACCTAAAAAACAATATGACAAAATTGAAAAAGGAAAACACATTAAAGTTAAAAATGGTGTTGTTCAGTAATCTTTTATGAGCCCATGTAAGCTCAGTGATAAATGACATAAAAACATATCAAGGGAGCTATAATAATGAAGAAAGAAATAATAGAATGGATTGTAGCCATAATCGTTGCAATTGTTATCGTCACACTTGTGCAAAAGTTTTTATTTGCTTCTTATACAGTCAAAGGAGCGTCTATGCATCCAACATTTGAAAATCGAGAAAAAGTGATAGTAAGTCGTATAGCAAAAACGCTTGATCATATTGATACAGGAGATGTAGTGATTTTTCATGCTAACGCGAAGCAGGATTATATTAAGCGACTTATTGGTAAACCAGGTGATTCAGTAGAATATAAAAAAGATCAACTATATTTAAACGGTAAAAAAGTAGATGAGCCTTATTTAAGTGAAAATAAAAAACATAAAGTTGGAGAATATCTAACGGAAAACTTTAATTCTAAAGATCTTAAGGGTACGAATGGCAATATGAAAATTCCTAACGGTAAATACTTGGTTTTAGGTGATAATCGTCAAAACAGTATTGACAGTCGTATGGATGAAGTAGGTCTTTTAGATAAAAATCAAGTTGTTGGAAAAGTAGTTTTGAGATACTGGCCATTTAATCGGTGGGGCGGCAGTTTTAATCCTGGAACATTTCCTAACTAATTAAATAAAAACCTCTTAGTGCATATTTTCAATGACATGCGTACTAAGGGGTTTTTTAATATTTACTCTACTTCAATATGTTTACCGACAGCTTCCCATTTTATAGATACTGTTATGATAATTCCAAGTAAAGGGACAATGGACAAGATTAACATAGTATTCGTTAGACCTACCGCAGCAAGTATGATTGGAAAGACAAAAGTGCCTATGATACTACCAGTACGACTTACAGATTCTACAAAGCCAGTAGCTTGTGAACGTAAATGAGTGGGGAATGATAAGGCGCCAATTGTTTTCCCTTGAGTACCAGGACCTCCTGAATGGCCAAATAAAAATAATCCAATAAGGAAAGTGTTAAGAAGCATTGGTAGATGATGATAAAAGAGTCCTACACATACCATTGAAATTAAAACAAGTGTGAATCCTATCATTGTAAGCTTCCGTGTACCTAATTTATAAGTCAATTGAGCACCTAAATATGCGCCTAGAATACCTGCTATATTGACTATGGCAGTGCCTAATAATACACCTATTTTTTCTTTACTAATAAGATAGGTTGCAATAATAGGTATGTATAAACCAACACCATAGTACTGCATACCTTGTAACGTTGAAATTGCGGTTGCCAGGATAATTCTTTTTATATATCTCGGTTTAAATAAGTCTGTCCAAGAATTTTGAGGCGAAGTCACATCAGAACTTAAATCATCGTCAAGCGTTCCCTCTAGGTGGATGTCTTTATGATAATATTTTCTTACAAATTCAGTTGCTTTTTCTAAAGAATAATGATTAATCACCCATGTCGGACTTTCGTGTAAATATTTAATTCGCAAGATGTATAAGACAAAAGCAATAAATGCACCAAATCCAACTGCATATCTCCACAAATGTGCACCAGCCCCTAGCATAAAGAACGCAATGACCACTAAAGCAGAAGTAACTATTGCAACATACCAAACGACTTGCCAATAATTAACATTTCTTCCTTTATGCTTTAAATTACTTATTTCCGCAATAAAAGTGAAAGCAACTGGACTATCCATTCCAATAGCAAACCCCATTACACAACGACATATTATTAGAATAATTACATTTGGTGCGAATGCTGCACCAAGAGACGTTACAGTGAGTGTTAGTAAGGCAATTGATAAAATGCGCTTGCGTCCAAACTGATATGCTAATGTACCACCAAGTAATGCACCAAATAATGCACCAATAGGTAAAGAGGTCATTACTATAGATAGCGTTGCTGGTGATAAATGAAACTGTTGAGTGAGTTGATCAGTCATTGTACCTAAAATAGTAATATCATATGCATCTAAAAATATAGTTCCTAATATTAAGAATAAAACCACCTTAGATGTCGATGTTTGAGCTTCATCGTCTATGAGTCTAAATAAGTCAGTTTTTGATTTAACGAAATTCATATTTTCATCCCTTATTTTCATCTTCTTTTCAATCGTAATCCAAGGTCGTTAATTCAATATAAAATTAAGATTAAAAAATTATTAATGTTTTTAAAGATGAGAAGTGATTTGTGGATAACTAGAAAGGTGAAAAATAAAAAAGTTGTTATAGCAATGTTTAAGTAAGGGTGAAATTATCCACAATAGCTTGATCGTATGTGTATAATTTACAGAATTGTGTGACAATCATAGCTGTTTATTTGCTATCAACACTTTTAAATGTTGGAGGGATAAATTGTATGATAAATTACGTTTAATTTATTACGAAAGTAAAAGATTTAATTTTTTAGAAATTTATTAATAAATAAAGATATTTTCTGTGTATGCGTATTGTTAAAGGTTGTATATTTTTTAATAAGTTCAAATAATCTAATTAGAAAAGTCTTTTGATTAAATATAAATTTGTTGTATTATTTAATAAATGAAAAGCAATTCGATTTTTGCAATAGTTTAGAAAGCATTTGGTTTTTGAGAAAGGTTCATTTTTAAAATGAATAAATATATAGAATATCCTCGCAATTGAAACAAATTTTATCACTCGAATTCCTCAAATTTCTTAGTATCTTCTTCATTGAGATTGACTAGATATCATTTTAAACGTATTAGATAATTTCAAAAATTTCTTAACGTAAAGATTTTCTACAGGAAAGTTCTGAAAGAAAAATCATCTAGCCCAATCGCTTTGTCTTTGGGTTTGAAAAATTAGATAGATTTTTCAAGTTTTTGTATAAAATTGACTATCACTATTTTGAGGTTTCTAGCACTTACAGGTAATAGTCTTTTCCATGATACATATTTCCAAACAATCCTATAATTTAAGCTTTATTTATGAATACATTTGGTAAATATTAAAAATTTATAGTTAAGACTGTATCGAAGTTTGATAAAGATTAATTTAAATCTGTGGTGGTTCAATTTATTTTTCAAGTTGTTTGTAAAAACCTTGTTTTAACTCTCTTATCAACGAAAATTCTATAGAAAATGTAAAGTTTCTAAGACATCTATAAAAATAAATACAATTTTTGGATTTTACTAATCAATATTGAGAAGTATATTTTAAAAAAGTTTTCTCTGTGTTTTTAACGTTTGTGTTGTTGATGATTATCTATCTTAAGTTAAGCTTTTTCACTCTAATATTGGTTGTAGGTATAAGACAATAGAAACAAGAGAACTACATACACACTTATGACTTAGAGAATATCGAATTCTAGTAATCAAGTTTTATGACATAATCCTATATTCGTGTATACTAAAATAACAGAAAATTCTAAAAAAGGGGTGGTTTTGTATGTTTAGTTATCAAATAAATAAAAATATTAAATTAAAAATATTAGAAGAACGAGAAGCAGAACAGTTATTTAAATTAGTAGATAGCAATCGTGACTATCTAGCTGAATTTCTACCTTTTGTTGAACATACGAAGAAGGTTGAAGATAGTAAACACTTTATCCATTCGGCGTTGCAACAATTTATCGATGGTAATGGATTTCATTGTGGAATATGGAGTAATAAAGAATTGATTGGAGTCATAGGATTGCATTACTTAGATTTAGTTAATAAAACAACTTCAATTGGTTATTATTTAGCTGAAGACTTTCAAAAGAAAGGTATTATGACTAAATGTACTAAAGCTTTAATTCGTTATGTATATGAAGAATATGATATTAATCGTATTGAAATACGAATGTCTACCAAAAATAAGAAAAGTCGAGCTATACCTATAAGACTGGGGTTTACACAAGAAGGTATATTGAGAAGTAATGAACGTTTACAAGGAGAATTCTCAGATAGTTATGTTTTTAGCTTGTTGAGAGAAGAATGTACGTATACTAGATAAAACTCCTCGAAAGATATGTTTATCTTTGTTTTAGCGAAAGCATTCAAATAAAATTTGATAATCCTCTAACAACTTTAAAAGCGTCTAGAGATGATAATCCAGACGCTTAAATATATTATGCTTATTTTTCACGAAGTACACGTGTCATTTCTTCAATTTTACCAGTGTGTAAAGGCACATGGATAGCATTTAACATTAATAATTCATCAAGTGTGTTACAACCTGCGATAGGTTGGTCTAATTTCTGAGCTAACTGCTCGTGTGTTAATTTTTTAGCACGTTCTGGTAATGTTTGAATGTGTTGTTTGATTTCGTTGATAGCAGGTACATCTTGTCCTTTCCAGTCTCTAGGATTTGAACCATATCCAAACAATTTATTATATTTTTCAACATCTACGACATGTTGATTGCCTAATGATAATGCTTGTTCAAAGATTGTTAATACATGACCATATTGCCAATGTAAAGTGTTTGGGAAATGTTGAGTTTCTTTATCTAATACTTCTTCAACATTCCAATTGTCATAATCGGCTAAAAGATTGTTTACGCCCAATTCAATGACATTATAAACTGTGATATTACTCATCATATTACTCCTTTTATATATCGATGGTATTACTAAAAATACCCATTAAAAAGGTAGCATATGCATTAAAGATAAAAGTTATCACAAGTTTTAGTTAAAATTTAATGTATATGGATCTTCTCTTTTTTAATCTGTTCCTTTAATACATATATATAAACATATCAGTGTATTAGCTGTAAAAACTGAGAAGTAAGATGAATCTAGAGTTGATTGGAGACATTGATATACGAAAGGATTGATAATTCAACTAATAACTCGAAATTTAGTTCGAATGCAGTAGGCCCTTTTTGACCGAAATAAAGAGCAATGATTTAGAGTAAATAACGAATGTGTATAAAGTAGTTCGAGATTAGTATAGGAAAAGCGTGCCTCTTTCTTTTTAAGCTCCTACGAGATACATTTATTTATCATCTAATCCGATAAGTTGGGTTCTATTGAGCCAGTGACACTTAAAATATGATGGTCATATACTTATTGATTATGAATCATTATGCTTTTTCTTATTTTTATCTTTAATCATTTCAGAAGGAACAGCAAAGATAAATACTAGAATAAACAAAATGAGCGCTAAGTGAGGTACATTTTCTAGGAAATACCATCTTAAGTGCCAGTCAAACATATCATTTGCATAATTTACAAAATACTTGGTAAACAATAAAGCAACACATATGCCTGTTAAAGTATCTAAAACTTTAGTTAATATTGTCATTAAAGTACTCCTTTATCCCATTTTTAATTAACTATTTATAAATATATTAATAAATAATTATCTTTAAATGCAAATAAATTATTAAAAACTTAAATGATATAAATAACCCCCTGAATTTTCAATTACCGAAAATTTAGGGAGATTAAATATTATAGTTCTTGTTTGTTAAAAATTTTAATCGATAAAATATAAGAGATAATCATTGAAATCAATCCAAGTATTCCATAAATGGAATATACAACATAGCTTTGTGTGTTGCTCAGCATTGTAATCATAGAGCCGCTTCCTGTTTGATTACTCAATATCATTGATGCGATATAGAATAAGAAATAGATAATAATGACAGCAAATGTTGTAGTCATCACAATGACATTTGAATTTTCAGAACCGAATTTGAATGTTAGAGGAAACATAATGGAGAAAGTCCCTGCGCCACCAATGGCAACACATAGTGAAATGAATACCATACTTAAACTTTGTGTGATTAGACCGACACTAGGTACACCTGCAAGTATCCCAACTAATGCACACAAGAGAAAAATAGTATAATAACTTTTAACATAATCAGCTCTTCTAACAGGAAGTGTGGATATGTAATTCATCCATCTTGAGTCCTTTTCACGTTTGAAGTTATCCGTAATAGGAGATATTAAAAAAATGATAGCAAGAAAGCTGTTCATCGTTGGATTTAAAAATGAGAAAACGACTGCAGCAATAATTCCGACTACTAAGTAGATGAAAAATGATTTTTTAGCTGTATAAAATATACTAAGAGTAAGACCTTTCATTATACTTCACCTCGCATAATAATTTTAGTTGCATCATCGATTGTCTTTAGTGGTTGTGCATCAGGTACTTTTTGATAGTTATTCACTAAACTGATTTGTCGATCATTACGTCTGCGCGTTGCGATTAGATACTCATTTGAAATATTGAAATGCTCAACTGGTTGATCGATGATACCGTATTGGCTCAATAAAACTTCTTTACTTTCTTTTAAAATAATTCGACCATCACGCATAAAAACGAGCTGAGTAGCTAGCTGTTCAATATCTTCAGAAATATGTGATGAAATTAATATGGCACGATCGTCTCCTAAATAATCCTCTAGAATTTCTAACACATGTTCACGTCCTGATACGTCCATACCTGCTGTAGCTTCATCTAAGATTAATAATTTAGCATCATGGCTTAAAGCAATTGTTAAAGCTGCTTTCATACGCATTCCTCTTGAGAATGTCTTAATTTGATTATTTGTTGGTAGTTCAAATGCTTTGGTTAAAGAAAAGAATGTATCACTGTTCCAAGCATCATATATTTCAGTAAAAACTTTATTGATAGATTGTAGAGTTAATTTATCTGGAACACGTAAATCATCAAAAACTACGCCTAAATGTTCTTTATATTTGAAGTCGTTCTCTGTCACCTCTTTATCGAAGAATTTCAGTGAACCATTATCTTTATGTCTATTTCCTACAAGTGTATTAATGAGGGTAGACTTACCTGAACCATTTTTTCCAATTAAACCCACTACCTCGCCAGGTTTAACAGAGAATGTGATGTCAGTAAGCTGAAATTCTGAATTCTTATATGATTTATTGAGTTGCTGAACTTCTAATAAGTTTTCCATAATTTACTCCTTTTCTTTAAATTAGTTTTAGGATTTCTGTTCTGATTTATAAAAATTACTGACTTTCAGTAAATATCCCAATGAATTATAGATAAATAAAATGATGAACAAAATCATGCCTAGTGATTGATTCATGCCTGTAGTTATTGAGAATATCCCCAACATCATAATTCCTATAAAAAGTAATACAATATTTTGCTGGTGCACTTTATACAAGGAAACGAGTGTGATGTATCGCTCTCCTTCGTCCATAATATTAAATGCTTTTTCAGTGTAATGTTTCTCTCCTAATTTAGGGTATCGAGCATCAAATTTTCTATAAAATATCCCAATCATTATGGATGAAATGATTGTAATAATGAAAGGAATCATTATTAGAGCAATGTGATTGTCAGATGCATTTCCTATGACGGGTATTAAAATTGCAATAAAAGCGACAATTAATTGCATTGTGTAAATAAATCTTACTTTCAATGATTTGGTGTATGATTTATTTTCATATGTATCTGCCAAATCATCTGAAATATTTGCGTCAATTTTAGCTTTATAGTGAAGTGACGCATTTTGGACTATAAATAAATACACAGTGAGTATAACATTTATTAATGATGCTACGATGGTTGTATAAAGCACAACTTTAAAGTTAGCGAATTGTGCATAATTAAATAACTTCTCCCAGTTAATAGCTCCGATGATGTATCCGATGATGCCTCCAACTAATCCTCCTAATAAACATAGAAGTGCATATCTTTTTATTTTCAAAAGTCTTCCTCCTCCATAATAAAGATATCTTCAACAGGTTCACCAAAAATTCTTGCAATTTTTATTGCGGTTAATATAGATGGTGTAAAATCGTTGCGTTCTATTAAAGACACCGTTTGTCGTGATATTCCAGCTTTTTTAGCAAGCTCTGTTTGATTATATCCATCACGGGCTCGTAATTCTTTAAGTCTATTGCGCAAATTGTATCACTTCCTTACATATAAACTATATAATATATTTGTCATTATGACAAGTATATTAGTCAAAATGACATATATATTATACTCTTTAGGGGTTGTATAAAATTGATTTTTAGTACCACAAGTTTTAATAAAATTTATTAGTTTTTAAAAAAGAAATACTTTTAACATATAAATAAGACCTCAACTATTAATTTTTTACTTAAATTTAAACAAATGTATTTTGTAAATGCCTTCATTTTGGTAATATATACCTATTGTTGCAAAATATAGGAGGTTTAGGTATTGAGCTTTTATCGTTTTATGAAGAATTTTGAAGGTGAGAAAAGTCATTTTGGAGATTTGTTTGAAGGTATGAAAGATATTAATTTTCCTGAAAACATTACGACCCCAAGGGAAATTATGGAAAAGTTCCAACATTGGTTACAAGAACCTAGTTTACACGATACGATACAAGATGCGATTAAGCAGTATCAAAATAAATAATTTTCATCTATATTAAAAGGTTGTTGAATAAATCAGGGTTTTAGTCAAAATCTTTTAATGTAATTTTTATACATATACGTTGATAGGATTCATTTTCGGAAAAATAGTGCAGATAAATCAATGATTTCGTGTTTTGAATAAATAATAGATGATATGTCTCAACTGTTTTTTAACAATGGCGATTGTTTTATACTTATTTATAAAAGTCTATGGGATATCAAGACGCTTAAATACGGCTTCTTAATCTATTATCAATGATGTTGGTGATTCTAAAAACACTTTACCAGTGAATTGATAGGAAAGATAAGTATAGAATATGTTGTTTCTATTATGAAGCATGGGTGACAAATATAAAGGAAAGTAAGTATTGATTGCATAATAAAACTTAGAAATGTTAAATCATCGTAGATATAATAGTAGATGTTGAGGAAATCTTATAAAGATGCCTTGTGTTAAGTGGGACGGTTAGACTACCCCGTTTGTATAGACATGAGTATTTCTTTTATGGTTTCCTCTTTTTTACAGCAATGAATTAACTATATTTAGTGAAGTGAAAGTGATTCTGAAATTAAAATTGATCATTGCTTAGAAAGAAAGTGATGCATTTGATGACGATAGATCATAATGGAATTTTTCTATGTAAATTTGGTAATATAATGTGGAATGTGTTTACTACAATTAAAGTATGTAATACTCATTTAAATGCAATGAAGGTAAGAGATAAACTCTTAAATAATAGATTTGAATATCCAAATACAATGACAATAAGAAAAGAAGGTTTGCTTCTTCCCTCATTTTTAGAAAAGTATAAGTTATATTAAGGAGATGAATATGACATGTCACGCATAGTATTAGCTGAAGCATATCGAACACCTATAGGCGTGTTTGGTGGTGCATTTAAGGATATACCTGCCTATGAACTAGGTGCAACAGTTATTCGTCAAATTTTAGAACATAGTCAAATAGATCCTAATGAAATCAATGAAGTTATTCTAGGGAACGTGTTACAGGCAGGTCAAGGACAAAATCCTGCTCGTATTGCTGCGATTCATGGTGGTGTGCCAGAAGCGGTACCTTCTTTCACTGTAAATAAAGTTTGCGGTTCTGGATTAAAAGCGATTCAACTTGCCTATCAATCTATTGTAGCGGGAGATAATGAGATTGTTATCGCTGGAGGCATGGAAAGTATGTCTCAATCTCCAATGCTGCTTAAAAATAGTCGTTTCGGTTTTAAAATGGGAAATCAAACTTTAGAAGATAGTATGATAGCTGATGGTTTAACTGATAAGTTTAATGACTACCATATGGGCATCACAGCCGAAAATCTAGTTGAACAGTATCAGATTAGTCGTAAAGAACAAGATCAGTTTGCATTCGATTCCCAACAAAAAGCATCACGTGCACAACAAGCAGGTGTGTTTGATGCTGAAATTGTACCTGTAGAGGTACCACAACGTAAAGGTGATCCCCTAATGATTTCTCAAGATGAAGGCATTAGACCTCAAACGACAATTGAAAAGTTAGCACAACTCCGCCCAGCATTTAAAAAAGATGGATCAGTAACTGCTGGTAATGCATCTGGTATCAATGACGGTGCTGCTGCTATGCTCGTTATGACGGAGGACAAAGCGAAAGAATTGGGCATACAACCTATAGCTGTATTAGATAGTTTTGGTGCGAGTGGTGTGGCGCCTTCAATTATGGGCATTGGTCCAGTTGAAGCGATACGTAAAGCTTTAAAACGTTCTAATAAAGTGATAGATGATGTTGATATTTTTGAATTAAACGAAGCTTTTGCAGCGCAATCAATTGCTGTAAATCGTGAGTTGCAATTACCGCAAGATAAAGTCAATGTTAATGGTGGTGCGATTGCACTAGGACATCCAATAGGGGCTTCGGGTGCACGCACTTTAGTTTCATTATTACATCAATTAAGTGATGCTAAGCCAACAGGTGTGGCATCTTTATGTATCGGAGGCGGTCAAGGTATCGCTACGCTTGTATCTAAATATGGCGTTTAATATTTAGTGGAGCACGGTTTTTATATAATAAAAATGTGTATTAAAAAAGCTATAAACGAAGTCATTTTAAAAACTTCGTTTATAGCTTTTTACTTAGTTAGAAAGATTTCACTGCTATTAAAACCTTATGATGATGAACATTAATGGAATCATATCATAGCGGTTGTGCACAACTTGAACCACCACGTGGTTGAGAACGTTAGATGAAAGACATTAATTAAGGTTTTATTGCGAATGCACGAACTGGAAAGCCTGGTGCATCTTTTGGTTTTGGACTGATTGCATAGATAATTGCACCTCTGGTAGGTAATTGATCTAAATTGGTAAGTAATTCGACTTGGAATGTGTCTTGCCCTAAGATATATCTTTCGCCAACAATGTCACCATTTTTAGCTGTATCAATTGAGGCATCAGTATCAAATGTTTCATGACCTATGGATTTAACACCACGTTCTTCAATGAGAAATTTTAATGCATCAAGACCCCAACCTGGAAGATGTTGATGGCCATCTACATCTTTATTTTCAAATTTTTCTATATCTGGCCAACGTTTTGACCAATCAGTACGTAATGCGACAAAAGTACCTGCTTCAATGCGACCGTGTTGTTGTTCCCAGTCTTCTAAATGTTTACGTGATACGATAAAATCCGAATTTTGTGCAGCTTCTTTAGAATAATCTAAAACAATTAATGGTAAAACAAGTTCTTTTAAATCTAATTCTTCTAAATATCTTCTATTTTCAACGAAATGGATTGGAGCATCAATGTGTGTTCCATATTGAGTTACGATACTCCAACGTTGTACATAAAACCCGTGATCTTTAACATTGAATAGCGTTGAGACTTCACCTTTTTCAAATTCGCTAAAACGAGGGATATTTGGGTCGAAAGTATGTGTTAAATCGACCCACTGAGCTTCTTTTAAAGTATTTAATTGATTCCAAAGTGGATACTGTGACATTTGTCTCACCTCTAGCTCGTATTATGCTGTTGTTGATTCAGATTCTTGACGTTTCTTTTTAACTGCATTGACTAACACTGTTAATGCATCTTTCACTTCATCTTCTTTACGTGTTTTTAGACCACAGTCTGGGTTAACCCAGAATAGAGAACGGTCAATTTGTTGTAATGAACGATTAATTGCAGTGGTAATCTCTTCTTCGGTTGGAATACGTGGACTGTGAATATCGTAAACACCTAATCCAATTCCTAAATCATAATTAATATCTTCGAAATCTTGAATTAAGTCTCCGTGACTACGAGAAGTTTCAATAGAAATAACGTCTGCATCTAAATCATGGATGGCATGAATGATTTGTCCAAATTGAGAATAGCACATATGTGTATGAATTTGTGTTTCATCATGCACAGATGATGTTGCTAATTTAAATGAATGTACAGCATCTTCTAAATATTGTTCGTGATATTCAGAACGTAGAGGTAAGCCTTCACGCAACGCTGGTTCGTCAACTTGAATGACTTTGATACCTGCTTCTTCTAAAGCTAACACTTCTTCATCAATGGCTAAGGCAATTTGATCTTGAACAACCTTTCTAGGTACATCTACGCGTTCAAATGACCAGTTTAGAATAGTAACTGGACCTGTAAGCATACCTTTTACTGGTTTGTCAGTTAAGCTTTGCGCGTATACTGTTTCTTTTACAGTAAGTGGAGCAGTCCACTTCACATCTCCATATATAACTGGTGGTTTAACTGCACGAGAACCGTAAGACTGTACCCAACCGAATTTTGTTACTAGGAAACCTTGAAGTTTTTCCCCAAAAAATTCAACCATGTCGTTACGTTCAAACTCACCGTGTACAAGTACGTCTAAACCAATATCTTCTTGGATTTTAATCCAACGAGCGATTTCATTTTGTAAAAATTCTTGATACTCAGCGTCTGTAATGCGATTATTTTTCCAATCTGCTCTAAATTTACGGACTTCACGAGTTTGAGGGAATGAACCAATCGTAGTCGTAGGTAAATCTGGTAACTTTAGACGTTGGTTTTGTAATTGCTTGCGTTTAGCAAATGGTGATTTACGATGTGTCGGTACACTTTCAAAATCGTATTCAAGATTTTTAAATGATTGACTTTGGAAGCGTTCATAACGTGCTTTGTAATGTTCATATTTTGACAGGTCATCATCATTGAATAAGCGACGCAATGCATCTAATTCGTCTAACTTTTCAGTAGCAAAACTTAATCCTTCTGCAATAGATTCATCAAGTGTTTCATCATCTAGTGATACTGGAACATGTAGAAGTGATGATGAGGGTTGAATGACTAACTGTTGTGTGTGTTGTTGTAATGTTTCGATTAATTGTTTTTTCGCTTCAATATCAGCAGCCCATACATTTCGGCCATCAATGATTCCTGCATAAAGTGCTTTACTTTGATCGAAATCACCAGCTTCAATTTGTTTTAAGTTATAGCCGTTATCGTGTACCAAATCTAATCCTAAACCGCCCACTGGTAATGAACTTAAGAATTTTAAGTGAACACGTTCAAAGTAAGTTTGAATAACGAGATATTTTCCTAAACCTTCATTTGCAAAATAGTCGTATGCTTTTCTAGTAATGTCTTCATAACTTTCGCTATCATCAGTCACTAGAATAGGCTCGTCAATTTGAATATACTCAGCACCTGCATCTACAAGTGACTGTAAAACTTCTTTATATAAAGGAAGTAATGTTTCAACTTTTTCCTCGAACGATTGATGACCACCTTTTGATAATTTTACAAATGTGATAGGACCAACAATTACAGGATGCGCATTTACATTAATTGATTGTGCATATTTAAAACGTTCTAATAACGTATTTTTTTCAACTTTAGGTTCTACGTTGTCCCATTCAGGTACAATGTAGTGATAGTTGGTGTTAAACCATTTAATAAGTGCACTTGCAACATGCTCTTTGTTACCACGAGCAATATCAAATAATAAATCATCATTGACTTCGCGTCCTTGGAAACGTTCAGGGATAATATTGAACAATAAAGACGTATCTAAAATATGATCATATAAAGAGAAATCTCCAACTGGAATGCTATCAAGATGATAATTTTTCTGAAGTAAAAGATTTTCTTTGTGTAAATCAGTCAGTGTTTGATCTAATTCTGCTTTGTCAATTTTATGTGCCCAATAATTTTCAATTGCTTTTTTCCATTCTCTTTTTCTACCTAATCTTGGGAATCCTAAGTTTGAAGTTTTAATTGTTGTCATAATATTGCCTCCTTGTTGGCAGTGATTGATTTAGAGTATGCTGCGAGTTCCAACGAATAATCTACCTTTTGGAAAGGTGTAATAATGTACAGACCGTTGAAGTATTCGTGTACTGTATCAATGAGTTCTTTAGAAAGTCTTAAACTTAATTCTTTAGTCTTTTCTTTATCATCTTTAACAGCTTTGAATTGGTTAAGTACATCGTCTGACATTTTGATGCCGGGCACTTCATTATGTAAGAAAAGTGCGTTGTTATAACTTGCGATTGGCATGATACCTATGAAGAAAGGTGTATTTAAATGTTTTGTTTCTTCATATACTTGAATAATTTTTTCTTTACTATAAACGGGTTGAGTTATGAAATAACTCATGCCACTTGCTACTTTCTTTTCAAGTCGTTTAATGGCTCCATCTAATTTTCGTACGTTAGGATCAAACGCACCAGCGATGTTAAAGTTAGTATGTTTCTTCAGCGCATCGCCGTCAGTGTTAATACCTTTGTTAAATCTTAGTGCAAGTTCTGTAAGGCCTTTTGAGTTCACATCATAGACATTTGTAGCTCCGGGTAAATGACCTACTTTAGAAGGATCTCCGGTAATAGCCAGTATTTCATTGACACCAATGAGTGATAAACCTAGAAGATGAGACTGTAATCCTATTAAATTACGGTCACGACATGTTACATGTACAAGAGGCTCAATATCGTAGCGTTGTTTGATTAAACTTGCCGCTGCGATGTTACTTACTCTTACGGTAGCTAACGAATTATCCGCCAATGTAACAGCATCTATGCCAGCTTCATCTAATTTGCCTACATTATCGAAAAATGTATCAGTATCCAAATGTTTGGGTGTATCAAGTTCTACGATGACTGTTGGGCCATTTTTAACTTTAGAAGTAAGGTTTTGTTTAAGAACTCGCGCTTGCTTTTGAGATGAAGCTTTATTAATAGGGATTACCTTTTTATCTTTAACGGGTTTTAAATGTTTAACTGCTGATTTAATATAGCGAATGTGTTCAGGTGTTGTGCCACAACAACCACCTATCAATCTGACTCCCTCATTAATTAATTCTTGAGCTATATCTCCGAAATATTGAGCATTATCACTATATTTGAATTCACTATTCTCGATATCTAATAAACTCGCGTTTGGATAACACGATAAATACGCATGTTTAGGAAGTTCTATATGTGAAAATGATCGTTGCATATGGTGTGGGCCATGGTGACAATTTAATCCAACTACATTGGCGCCACATTCAACTACGTATTTCAATGCCTCATTAATTTCAGTGCCATCAACTAAGTAATTCGTATTTGAAGCGGTGAGTTGAGCGATGATTGGAATATCGTATTTTTGTCGTGTGGCAGTGACGATGCGAGTTAATTCATCTAAATCGTAATAAGTTTCAAATAAAAGGGCATCTACACCTTCATCAATTAATGTATCGATTTGAAGTTCTGTATGATATTGAATTGTTGAAAGACTGATATCCTCTTGCCGGACGCCTCTAAATCCACCTACCGTTCCAAGTATAATTGTGTCCTCATTTGCTGCACGTTTGGCAATTTGAACTGCAGCTTGGTGAATTTCTTTAACTTTATGTTCAAGACCAAAGGACTTTAATTTTTCAAAGTTGGCACCATACGTATTCGTTTGAATGACGTCTGCACCAGCTTCGATATAAGAACGATGAATCCGCTCGACCTTATCTGGATGAGTAAGGTTGTAGGCTTCCGGACAAGTATCAAGTCCTTCCGAGTAGAATATTGTTCCAATAGCGCCATCAGCTACTAAAACGTTGCTCTTTAATTGGTTCAGTAAATGACTCATTGAAAGCCTCCTTTAAAGCGTAGTTAAAATCTGCGATGAGTTCTTCTGGATTCTCAAGACCTACACTTAAACGGAATAACCCGAAAGTGATGCCACGTTCACGTCTCACATCTTCTGGCACTGCTGCATGAGACATTGTTGCGGGATGTGATAGGATAGTTTCTACACCACCGAGACTCACTGATACAAGCGGTAAAGTAAGAGAATCGACGAACTTTTGTGCTTTAGATTCATCTTTAAGTCGGAAACCTATCACTGCACCTCCAGTTGAAGCTTGCTTGAGGTGTGTAGGATTATTTCCTGGGTAATACACCTCAGAAATCTCCTCTCTTTGACTCAAAAATTGAACAAGACGTTCAGCATTATGAACAGATTGTTTAAAACGAACTGGTAATGTTTTAAGATGTTTTGCAAGTGCCCAACTATCATAAGCAGAAAGGGCTGTGCCTGTGCCGTTCTGTAATAAGTACAATGCATTTGCAACCTCTCTATTATTAGTAATTGCTGCACCTGCGATTAAATCGCTATGTCCACCTAGAAATTTAGTTGCACTATGAATAACTATGTCAGCGCCTAGTGCTAAAGGTGATTGACCCAAAGGTGTCATAAACGTATTATCAACAGCTAATAGTAACTTATGTTCCTTTGCTAGCGTTGCTACAGCATGAATATCTGTAATTTTGAAAAGTGGATTTGAAGGTGTCTCTACATAGATGAGTTTTGTGTTTGATTGAATAGCTTCAGCGATATGATCTATATGTGTGGCGTTAACTGTAGTAAATTCAATATTGAATCGATTGAGTATTTGTTCAGTTAATCTAAATGTCCCCCCGTAAACATCATCAGGTAAAACAACATGATCCCCTGCGTTTAATGTGAGTAAAACGGCTGAAATTGCGGCAATGCCTGAAGCATAAGCAAATGCATATTTACCACCTTCTAAGCGTGCCAGTTTCTCTTCAAGTAAAGTTCGGTTAGGGTTACCACTTCGTGCGTAATCATATTGACTCTCACCACCTAACACTTTTTGATGGAACGTAGATGAATCGTAAAGTGGTGGGTTAGCTGAGTCGTAGTCTTTACCTCTACGTACATCGAATATTACTTCTGTTTCTTTAGATAAACTCATGAAATCACTCCTACTTTAGAATTCTCTAATGCTTGAATTATGTCAGCTTCTATATCGTTATAATCTTCTATACCTACGGATAATCTGATGAGATATTCATCAATGCCACGTTTGTCTTTTTCCTCATCTGGCATATCCACGTGTGTTTGTGTATAAGGGAAGGTGATAAATGTTTCTGTACCACCTAAACTTTCTGCGAATATGCAAATATCTAAATTTTCTAAAAATTTAGCGACGCTATATGCTTGGTTCAGTCTTAAACTAAGCATGCCTGTTCGTCCGCTATATAAAACTTCATCAATTGAATCTGACTGGCGACATCGTTGTGCGAGTTTTTGAGCGTTTTCTTGGGAACGCTCTATGCGAAGATGTAATGTCTTTAAACCTCTTTGTAAAAGATAACTATCAAGAGGTGATAGCGTTGCTCCAATCATATTATGGAATTGATTCAATTGTTCAGCTAATTGAGCATCTTTAACAGTTACAACTCCAGCTAACACATCGTTATGTCCGCCAATGTATTTTGTTGCTGAATGCAGAACGATATCTGCACCTTCTTCGAGTGGTGTCGAAAGATAAGGTGTTAAAAAAGTGTTGTCGATAATTGTTAACAGTTGATGTTTTTTGCTAAGGATATAATATGGTTCTACATCAATTTCAATCATTTGCGGATTTGAGATTGGTTCAATAAATAATGCTCTAGTTTGTGGCGTGATATTTTTTTCCACTTCTTCATAATTTAAAAAGTCTACATATTTAAACTTCAATCCATATTGTTTTTCGTAAAAATCGAATAACCGAAACGTTCCACCATAAAGGTCAAATGCAACGAGAATTTCATCACCTGGTTTGAATATATTGCATATTAACTGAATCGCTGCCATACCACTGGAAGTAGCAAATGAAGCAATGCCTTTTTCAAGCTGTGCAAAAGCTTCTTCAAAGGCTGTTCTTGTTGGGTTTTTCGTTCGTGTATAATCATAGCCTGTTGATTCACCTAGGTGAGGATGCTGATATGCAGTAGATAAATATATTGGATTGGCAATTGCGCCAGTGTGATCTTGTGTTAAAGCAATTTGAGCTAAATCTGTATCCTTCATAGCTAGCTCCTCCTATTCAGTAAAAATAAAAAAGCTTCCGTCCTTTAGACCCGAATGATTCGGATGTAAAGGACGAAAGCTTAAACTTCGCGGTACCACCTTTGTTTGCTACTTTATTACTAAAGTAACCTCAATCAGTACGCCATAGTGTTAAAACAGTATACTGAAAATAGCGGATACACAATTTTCTTATCGTAACATCATTAAATAAAACAAAAACTCATTTAATCCATATGTGAATAAATGAGTATTAACGATAAATTGTGACGTATAAAATTTCCAGTACGCCATTTAACATCAATGTTAATACTGTATCGCTATAACGGGCGAACCCGTTGATACCTCATATTGGCATCAACACTCCAAGGCCATTTTCAAACTTTCTTTCAATGCCTTCTCTCAGCGTGTGAAGACTCTCTGTATAAGCAGTGTAAGTTTTACTTTCCTTTTTACAGTGTGTAAAATGTTTTTAAATTGTTAATACATAGATTACATAGTTTGAATTTATTTGTCAATGATTTTTCTGAAAATTTTGATTTAACTATTAATTTATTATCAGAAATACATCTGAAAATATATGACGTAATAAGCTTCATATTAAGCCGTTAGTATTAATTTGAAAGGCTTGTATTATTGGATTGAACTTTTTTAAAATAAGGAATGAATCAATGAGGATTGATTATTCATTAGAGGTACTTAAACTAAGATAGAAAGATGTGGAAAAGAGATGGCATATACAGATGATCAGAGGTTGAAAATGAATAATGATGATAGTGTGCAATTTATTGCACTAGAATTAATTAGACCTAATCCTTATCAGCCACGTAAGACGTTTGAAGAAGAACGACTCAATGATTTAGCTTCATCAATTCAACAACATGGTATACTACAGCCTATTGTATTACGTCAAACTGTTCAAGGTTACTATATTGTTGTGGGTGAGCGACGATTTAGAGCATCTAAGTTGGCAGGATTAACAGAAGTGCCAGCTATTATTAAAGAACTATCTGATGAAGATATGATGGAATTGGCAATTATTGAAAATTTACAGAGAGAAGATTTAAATGCCATTGAAGAAGCAGAAAGTTATAAAAAAATGATGACAGATTTGAACATTACCCAACAAGAAGTTGCGAGACGATTAGGTAAGTCACGTCCTTATATTGCCAATATGCTTAGATTATTACAATTACCTAAAAATGTTGCTCAAATGGTTCAACACGGGGTGTTATCTAGTGCTCATGGGCGTACGTTATTAACTTTGAAAGACGCCAGTAAAATAAAAAAGACGGCAAAAAAAGCTGCTCAGGAGTCTTGGAGTGTAAGGTATTTAGAGGAGTATGTCAATGGTTTAGTCAGTAAAGACATCTCAATGAAACTTGACAAAGAGACTAAGGGAAGTAAACCGAAAATGATTCAACAGCAGGAAAGATTTTTAAAAAAGCAATATGGTACGAAAGTAGATATTTCGACATCAAAAAATGTTGGAAAAATCACATTTGAATTTAAATCTGAAGCAGAATTCAAACGCTTGATTCGTCAACTTAATAAAGATTATATGGAATATTAAAAGTTTAGCCCTCTATAAACAGGAAGCATATACATAGTTTTATAAATATCCCTCAAAAGGATAGTATTTTAAAACCATAGACGTATTATCTAAATGAATAAATTAAGTTATAATAAATGAATTATCAAAAAAATGAAAAGGAGGGCATATTATATATGAATCAACTAAAACATATTTTATCTTCATTGTTCGAACCTTTAACAAAGGTTGAAACATATGAAAATTTAATTACTAAAGTAATAATGATTTTAATTTATATCCTTGTAGCGATTGTTGTTATAGCAATTTTGAATAAGATTATTGAGCAAGCATTTAAAATTCAAAATAAAAGTAAAAAAGGGAATAAAAAGCGTTCAAAAACACTGATTTCTCTTGTACAAAACATAGTAAAATATATCGTATGGTTTGTTGTTATCACAACAATTTTAAGTAAGTTTGGTATTAGCGTCGAAGGTATTATTGCTAGTGCTGGAGTTGTAGGTATTGCGGTTGGTTTCGGTGCGCAAACGATAGTGAAAGATATTATTACAGGTTTCTTTATTATCTTTGAAAATCAATTTGATGTGGGTGACTATGTTAAAATTAATAGTTCAGGAACTACGGTAGCAGAAGGTACTGTGAAATCTATTGGTTTAAGATCAACGCGAATTAATACAATTTCAGGAGAACTGACTATTTTACCTAATGGTAGCATGGGTGAAATTACGAACTTTTCAATTACAAATGGGACTGCTATTGTAGAACTACCAGTATCAGTTGATGAAAATATAGATCAAGTTGAAAAGAAACTCAATCGTTTATTTGTTTCTTTACGCAGTAAATATTACTTATTTGTCAGCGATCCAGTTGTTGATGGCATTGATGCGATAGAATCTAATAAGGTTACTATACGAATTTCAGCAGAAACAATTCCTGGTGAAGGATTTTCAGGCGCTCGTATTATTCGTAAAGAAACTCAAAAAATGTTTAGACAAGAAGGTATTCGCATGCCACAACCAGTCATTTCAAATTATAATGAAGGAAAAAGCTAATCATCATTGGAGGTCATTTCATGACGTCAAAGTATGGAATAAATGATATAGTAGAAATGAAAAAACCACATGCATGTGGAACAAATCGTTTTAAGATTATTAGAATGGGCGCTGATATTCGTATTAAATGTGAACATTGTCAGCGCAGTGTCATGATTCCACGGCAAGTGTTTAATAAGAAAATGAAAAAAGTTCTTGAATTTCATCAAGACAAAGAAAGTAAGGAGAATGAATAATGGCTTTAACAGCAGGTATCGTAGGTTTGCCTAACGTAGGTAAGTCTACCCTATTTAATGCAATTACTAAAGCTGGCGCATTAGCAGCAAACTATCCCTTCGCAACGATTGATCCCAATGTTGGTATCGTTGAAGTGCCAGATTCACGTTTAATAAAATTAGAAGAAATGGTTCAACCTAAAAAAACAATTCCTACTACTTTTGAGTTTACTGATATTGCAGGTATTGTTAAGGGTGCATCTAAGGGCGAAGGTTTAGGAAATAAATTTCTTTCACATATTCGTGAAGTAGATGCTATATGTCAGGTGGTTCGTGCGTTTGACGATGAGAATGTTACACATGTATCAGGGCGTGTTAATCCGCTTGATGACATAGAAGTCATTAATATGGAACTTGTTTTAGCAGATTTAGAATCTGTTGAAAAACGTTTACCGAAAATAGAGAAGATGGCTCGCCAAAAAGATAAAACAGCTGAGATGGAATTACGTATATTAACACAAATTAAAGAAGCGTTAGAAGACGGTAAACCAGTACGCAGTATTGATTTCAATGAAGATGATCAAAAGTGGGTTAATCAAGCTCAGTTATTAACATCTAAGAAAATGTTATACATTGCTAATGTTGGTGAAGATGAAATTGGAGATAAAGATAATGATAAAGTGAAAGCAATCCGTGAATATGCAGCAAACGAAGATTCAGAAGTTATCGTTATTAGTGCAAAAATTGAGGAAGAAATCGCCACATTAGATGATGAAGATAAAGAAATGTTCTTAGAAGATTTAGGCATTGAAGAACCAGGTTTAGACAGACTCATTAGAACAACATATGATTTGTTAGGTTTATCTACTTACTTTACTGCCGGTGTGCAAGAAGTGCGTGCTTGGACATTTAAACAAGGAATGACTGCACCACAATGTGCTGGAATTATTCACACCGATTTCGAACGTGGTTTTATTCGTGCAGAGGTAACAAGCTATGATGATTATGTACAACATGGTGGCGAAAATGGTGCTAAAGAAGCGGGAAGACAACGTTTAGAAGGTAAAGATTACATCATGCAAGATGGGGATATTGTTCATTTCCGTTTTAATGTTTAACTTAAAGCATGTATTTATATTAATGAGGCACTCTAAAATTAGAAGCAAATTCTAGTTTTAGGGTGTTTTTTTGATAATAAAATTGAAAATTAGGAGATAAATTATTCTGCATACTACAATGACAACTATTAATGAGGCGATTATTTGTAGTTAGGAAATAGAATCATTGCTCTTATGTAAGGATTCCAAATTCTTAAAAAAATGGAATGATTTTACTTGCTTTAATGATGTCTTGTGTACTAAAAAATTGTTTGCCCTCACCAGTGTATGCGGGTTCAAGAACTAAATTTGCTTTAGCGCAGTATAGCCATTCTGGGTGAATGCCACTATTTAAGATATCTTGAAACTCTTGGAAATCTTTATTCCAATCTAAATTTAATCTCATGAAAAACACCTCATATGTATTTTAGAACAAATGTTCGTTAAAGTGAAGTGTTTTTGTTCGTACGCGTTCGTATTTATGAAGTGAACCAAGACGAATTCACATTTTCGTCAATGTAATTTGCATCGACATTTTGATTTAATTCAGGAGAGTAGTAACTATCTGTATATTGCCATAGCACTTTCTCTCGGTTTGGTTCCTTAGCTTGATATGCTGCTAACCAGTAGCCATCATAAGAACTGACAGCATTTGATGCATGATTTAACATGAAGTTTTCATATGAATAAAAAAGGATCTTCTTGTTTCCAGCAAGCTTTCTCATTTCGTTTGCCCATGCTTGTGTAGCTGTTTCATCATCTCCGGATGTAACGGTTTGTTCTTCATAATCATTGATGTAAAAGGCGGCTTTGGGGGCACGTTGAGATAAAGTGTTAGCTTCATAACGTGCATCTTTTGGACTTTCGTACATGCTATAAGAGTACACGCCGTATTTCATTTTATTTTGTTCTAATAATGCTGCATTTTTTTCAAAAGTCTTATCAACATATTCTGAACCGTACTGTGCTCTTAAAATAATAAAATCATAATTTTTCTTTAGTTGTTTTATTTGTTCGTTAGTTAAAAGTCCTTGCCATTCAGAAATATCTAAGACTCTTTCACCATTATTTGTTTCAGTAATATTAGATTCAGCAGAGAAAGTAGAACGATTTTGTGTTTTATGAGGTTGCTTTTTAGGATGGTCTTTTAAGTATTGTTGATAGCCATACCCCATTGTACCTTTTTCGCTTACAGAAGATGAAGACGCTTGTGCTTGAGTATCTATAAAATTAAGGCTAGTAGCGAAAATTGAAAGTGAAATGATTGAGTAAGAAAATTTCTTTAACATAAACGACTCCTTTATAATGAATTTAGTATCAAGTGCAATTATATGAAATATAATTTTGATGTTATTATAACTAAAATGAAGTATCAACTATCTATTAAGTAACATTAATATAATTTGAATATAAAGTAATGTATAACATAAATAGGATCATTGCGTTTGAACAACGAGGGAAGTCTCAGAGGAGTCTTAAACCAATAATCTGTATTGATATTTTCAAAAATAAATAATGCTCATCAATATTTAAGGGTAAGATTCATCTGAAATTGATTGTAAAAAGTAAAGCTCTATGCTATAATTCTTTTCTGTGAGTAATGAAAATTATTCCTTGCTTATCACATTAAATGTTGATAAGCCGTATAGACCACAAGGAGGTGCAAATAAACTATGAGAACATATGAAATTATGTATATCGTACGTCCTAACATTGAAGAGGATGCTAAAAAAGCGTTAGTTGAACGTTTCAATGGTATCTTAGCTTCAGAAGGATCAGAAGTTTTAGAAGAAAAAGACTGGGGTAAACGTCGCCTAGCTTATGAAATCAATGATTTCAAAGAAGGTTTCTATAACATCGTACGTATTAAAACTGATAACAATAAATCAACTGACGAATTCCAACGTTTAGCTAAGATTAATGACGATATCATTCGTTACATCGTTATCCGTGAAGACCAAGATAAGTAATAATTTAGATGGGGGCGTTTAAATGTTAAATCGAGTTGTATTAGTAGGTCGTCTAACGAAAGATCCAGAATACAGAACCACACCCTCAGGCGTAAGTGTAGCGACATTTACTCTAGCAGTTAATCGTACTTTCACGAATGCTCAAGGGGAACGCGAAGCTGACTTTATTAACTGTGTAGTCTTCCGTAGACAAGCAGAAAATGTAAATAACTACTTGTCTAAAGGTAGTTTAGCTGGCGTTGATGGTCGCATACAATCACGTAGTTATGAAAATCAAGAAGGTCGTCGTATTTTTGTTACTGAAGTCGTATGTGATAGTGTTCAATTCCTTGAACCTAAAAACGCACAACAAGGTGGCCAACGTTCACAGAACAATAATTTCCAAGACTACGGTCAAGGATTTGGTGGTCAGCAATCAGGACAAAATACATCTTACAACAACAATAATTCATCAAACTCAAATCAGTCGGATAATCCGTTTGCAAATGCTAATGGACCGATTGATATCAGTGATGATGATTTACCATTCTAATAATGAACGAATAAAATAAAATGAGTCAAAGGAGGCAGTTAACCATGGCAGGTGGACCAAGAAGAGGCGGACGTCGTCGTAAAAAAGTATGCTATTTCACAGCAAATGGTATTACACACATCGACTATAAAGACACTGAATTATTAAAACGTTTTATCTCAGAACGTGGTAAAATTTTACCACGTCGTGTAACAGGCACTTCAGCGAAATATCAACGTATGTTGACTACAGCTATCAAACGTGCTCGTCATATGGCTTTATTACCATATGTTAAAGAAGAACAATAATATATTATTTATTGTAAAACCCCGTAAGTATAGGCT
>NZ_KV838730.1:40532-66890 GCF_001838765.1 Staphylococcus sp. HMSC34G04 | reverse complement strand
CCCCGTAAGTATAGGCTTACGGGGTTGTTTTTATGTTTTTGAATATTTAAAAAGGGCAGGAAAAGGGCGCGGTTTGAAAGTTTTAGAAATTTAGGCATAAAAAAAGAGGCAACCTCTTAAAACGGAAAGAACAAAGTTCTTTCATAATAAACAAGAGATGTAAATAATCTCTTGGAGACATTTGTCTCGTTCCTTGTTTATTATATTAATTGTTTTTAACATAATAGTTAATCATCTTGTTAAGTGATACGAAAGGGACGGTATATTTCTATAATGCTTGTATTTTCTGTCTTTGCGATGTTTGAAGTTTTTTAAATCATCTTTTCTATTGTTTTTAATACCGTTACTGCAATATTTTGAATGTAATATTAATAACGAAAGTATATCTATGATTGGTAATACTTTAAGGTTAACTGCTGACAATCTTTGTTTTTGATCAAGTCAATGGCAAGTCCAACTAGTTTATAATAAATATGTTCAGCTAGTAGAAGTGCCTATTAAGCCTAGTGATCGTTTAAAAGCTCGTGATATGCTTAGGAAATACCATAAATTATTTACTGAGAGAAAAGAGTTACGCCAGTAATTGTTAATATTGGCGAATGGAGTGAAGGCGATGAAGAAGATACACAGAGAGAGCTAGATAAAATAAAAGAAAACTATCCTAATAGAACTATAATTGTTGATGATGTACCGTTAGAGGATTGAATAGAGCCTATCTGAAAATATTCAGATGGTCATTTTTGATTTTAATTGAGATATTATTTTGTTAGTATTTAAATTGATTAATAAATGATAATTTAAAAGGGGTAAGATTATGTTAAATAAAAATGTTAAATACCCTCATGCTAAGATATTATTTGATATTGTAGGCATTATTTCAAGCATTAGTATTTTATTATTAATAGCCTTTAATTTATATTTAAAGTTCGAAAGTAGTGGAAATGTAGAGATAGGAGTTAAGTGGAACGAGAGTAGTTTATATATAGGACTTACTTTGTTAGTTTTTATCATTTTGTGCGCCATTATCTCTTATGTTCTTAAGTTTATTAAAAGGAATTAAATTAAAATAAAAGGGGTTTTTAGTTTTGAAAAAAGCTTTATTTCTTTTACTAGATGAATTTGCAGATTGGGAAGGTGCACATTTGTCTTCAACTTTAAATCAAGATGATAGTTGGTCTGTAAGTACTGTTTCTATTGAAAAAAATGTATCTTCTTTAGGTGGCTTTTCTGTTTTAGTAGATTATATTATTGGTGATGAACCTAAAGATTATGATCTGTTAGTTATGGTTGGAAGTAATTCTTGGGATAATGATTCTGAGAAGCTTTTGGATTTTGTTGAAGAAGCATTTAACAAAAAGATAGTAATTGGTGCTATATGTGGTGCAGTTGATTATTTAGCTAGAAATGGTTTTTTAAATAAATATAAACATACTGGTAATTCGGTTTATATTTGGCAAAATTATAAAAAATATAAACCTGAAAATAAGTTTTTAGAAAAACAGAGTGTTAGTGATAATTTGCTTATAACAGCAAATGGTACAGCACCACTTGAATTTACTGAATCAGTTTTAAGAGAGATTGATTTTGATGTTGATGAAAATATTGAAAAGACAATGTTTATGAAAAGGTTTGGCTTTTATAAATATTGTGAAAAATACGGGAATCCATATTTATAAGTTGGATGTATTTGGGTGTTTTGAAACGAGTTTCTTCTTGTCTTGATACTATATAGAAATAATGCAAAGATAAACAATAATGTAAGTGCGACGTGAAAGATTTTTATAAAAAGTAAGCGTTTATCATATACATTTAGAGTCTTTTTTTAAGATAATAGTTGCAGCTGCTGAAATTTACTTCTCAAAATTGCGTATTTTTTAAATGACTGTATCTGTTAGATGTAGACTTTTTAACTTGACAAAAATTGACATTTCATAAAGTTACAAACAGACTTAAAAGTACGCTTGTAACCAGTACCCTAAAATAGGTAAGTGGTTTGATAAAAGAATAAAGGGTGCCTCAAATTAGGGGTGCCCTTTTAATATCCTCAAATTTTTGGATATTGGTTTATACTCAGCTCAAATGTGAGTTCAGTAATAGAATTGAATAGCTATATATATTTAACCGGCTCAAATATGAGCGTATTAATTAATACAAATGCTGATGCAATAAGTCAGTGCATTAGAAAACGAAAATATCCGTTTTCTAATTTCTGAAAAGCTGAATGTGGCTTGTCTAACTTATATATTTACGTTGTGAGAAATACAATTTTGAAGTATTTTAGTGCATGAGCTGATGTAACAATTTGTGACGTTAGCTACATGAATGAGTATTCGATAAAGGGAGTAGGGAAACACGACGCCCAAAGTAACTTGATCTAAGATATGAACAAAATATGTACCCATGTATTGTAACTTGTAAAAGTTAGATAAGTAAATGTAGCTAAATTTTTGTAGTACAGTTAAACCTATAGTGTTAATATTTAATTGAATAATGTAAATAAAGGGGGATTTCATGAGCAATCTAATAAGATTAGAAAATGCATGTGTTTTTATTGCAGTGGTCAGTGTTTATTTTATCTTTGATTTTTCATTATGGATATTTTTACTATTTCTATTAGTCCCAGACATCTCTATGGTTGGATATGCTGTTAATAAAGATATTGGTAGTAAAGTATATAATTTAGGTCATACTTATGTTCTGCCTATCATTGTTACCTTGTTGTATTTAGTTACAAATGAAGAAACAATATTACAAATATCTTTAATATGGTTGGCTCATATTAGTATGGATAGAACTATAGGGTATGGGCTTAAATATGCACTAGGGTTTGATAAAACTACTATTCAAAAAGTTTAATAATCAATTATAATAAGCGCCAAGCCTTAGTGGTTTGGTGTTTTTATTGTATGTAGTGTATTTATACTTTTCAAATACTAAAAGGTATGTTAGGGTTTAAGTGGTTAGGCGCCTAACTATATTTTAGGAGTGATTTCACTTGAATGAATTTTATTTGATAGATAGTCCAACTTATAAAAAATTAGAATGGCTAAAAAAGAAATATTTTAACTTAGATATTATTTCTGTCTTGTTGTTTCTTGAGATTAATAAAACCTATAAACTTATGAAAAATAACTATGATAGTTTTATAGAGGATTATGGATTGACAGAGGCTAAATTTTCAATATTGATGTTGTTATTATATGAAGAGAATTTAACGCTATCGCCGTCAGAATTATCCAAGAAAATAGGTAATAAAAAATCAACTATTACTGGTATTATTAAAGGATTAGAAAAACAAGGTTTAGTTAGAAGAGTGAATATATCTAATGATAAGAGAACTAGTTATGTACAAATGACTGAATTAGGTTATTCAAAATTAAATGAGTTTTTACCATATAACTATGACTTTGTTTCAAATGTATTTAGTGATTTTGATGAACAAGAAAAAGAAATGTTTTTCCATTTAATGAATAAGTTAAGAAATAATATTGAAAGGGATGGAGAAGATGAATAAAATTGAATTTTTAGAAACTTTTTTAAGCTTTTATATTAATCATCACGTTGTTCTTGAAGATATGGAAAAAGGTACAAATAAATATACTGTTATAGATGTTAGAAACGCACCTAAGAAAGTAAAAAAAGATAAAATTAAAGGGTCAATTGAAATACCAGCTAAGGAATTACACGAATATTTAAGTGAATTATCAAAAGATAAGGTCTATGTTGTATATGATTGGACTGGTGGAACTATTTTAGGCAAGCAGGCATTATTGGAATTATATCAAAATGGTTTTGAGGCATACGAGTTAGCTGGGGCTCTAGAGGGATGGAAAGGCATGAGTTTACCATTAGAAAATGTAGAATGATAGTTAATTAAAGAGTAAAGTTGAATCACTTATATCTTATAAAACACCACTTAATTGTGGTGTTTTTTAACGCTGAGAAACGTCCTGTGTCGCAGTGAGAAATGAGTTTGTGTAATTATGTATGTTAAAGTGTAAAATAGAATTTGTGAAAAACTAATTGAGGGTGTATATGGCTAAATTCTTGTCTTATAAGTGATATCAAATTCACGAATTATTTTTAAGTATTAGTTTCATTATCTATAACAGTAAAAATGATGAATAGGAGTGTGAATATGGCAAAATATTTTACTTCACTTAAATTAGGTTTATATCTTTTAATTTTAATTGTATTACAGCCCATAGTTTTCAATATTTTAAATTTAGAACGATCTAAAACTATAAGTATAATTGGACACTTGATTTTTATATTAATTGGTATTTTATTAATTTATTTACACTCCAGATACAACAAGGATAGGAATGATAATATATAGATATTTTAACACTAAAAAATAATTAAATAACAGTTTTGAAGAAGGTAACTTTTATTATTGTTTCGTTAATATCATTAATAAAAAGGGAGATTGAAATGAGTAGATTACTTGAAGAGTTAAAGTATTGTGGGTTTAATTTTATATTATTATTATTTGGTTACTTAACTTTCTATAGACCTGCAAATGAATCTAGAGAGTTTTTCCAAAAAGAATATGGTGACAAAATAAAACTTTCTCATTTTTTTAATGACAGTTATAGAAATGTAGGTATGGAGCATATAAATCTATACATTTATGCAATCATAATATTTATAATCGCTATTGTAATAGCAATTATCATTCTGAAACTAACTAACCAAGTTTTATATTCTCCATTTATACAAATACTTATCTCAATATCATTAATAGTCATGTCATTATATAGTATGGTTAATACATATATTGCATCAATTTTGCTAGCAGCAGCATTTATTGTACTTGTTATTTGGGCGTTTGTTAATGATTCCAGATAAAAAATATTAAATAAAAATCACTTGATTTCAAAATTTTTATTGCCATTTTAACATTTTATATACAACTGATTAGACAATTTAAATAAGCATTCATAATCATTTGTTATTATATACTTTCACGGTGATTAAAAAAGGGCAAAAAAAGGGCATAATTTTGATGATAAGGGCAAGTGTATGAAAGTGAATATAATCAAAATAAAGTTATAAACGTTGATACATAAGTGTTTTGATAGTGAATGAAATGATATAAAATACATCTATATAAAAGAAGAACAATAATACTTTATTTATTGTAAAACCCCGTAAGTATAGGCTTACGGGGTTGTTTTTGTGTTTTTGAATATTTAAAAAGGGCGGGAATTTGAAAGCTAGATTTTTAGATACATATCCTTTGACGATATTTTTCAGTGATGTTATGAGATTGAATCCCAAAATGAGTTAAGATTATGCGTTGTAAAGTGGTTTAAAACGGAACATCTTAGTTTATTATACTTACCTTTCTAAAACTAGGCCATCAATATATTTTTTAAACATTTGATACGGTACGTTGAAAAAATGGGTTAGGTGCATAACATCTTTAAATATTGATTGATGATAATGGTTTACCATTCCCAAATTTGAAGTGGTTTGTTATGCGTGACATTTTTCTTGTTAAGTTGAGTAGTTAATTCTTCAATCTCTATATGTCTTTTAGTTCTTAAGTTATATAAAATATGTAAATTTATGTGCTACATCTTCTATTCATGATGAAAGTGTCTACGTTGACATCAAGATGTCATTTTATCAATTAGCATATCTAAAGGGTTATACTTTGAAGTTGTAGCACCATCATTAAAATTTAATGTTTGTAATTTTGTTTTTTATTAGAAAGCATGTTTAGAATAGCTGATAATATAGTACAGATGATTGTAACCATGATTAGTGTCGTTACTACATAGACTTGATTACTTTGAATATTAAAACCTATTTCAAAATGACCTTGTAAGTGTCCTTTTATAAAAAAGTTAAGTGTAATGATAGTGAGAATTGCTAAAAATGAAAGGAAACCTATAATTTGTATAATTTGGTTAATACGTTGAAATTTATTTTTATGTTGCATGTAAAATACCTACTTTAAATATTTTTAGAAATAGTTCATTTTAGTCATCTTTAATAGCTTAACACAATAGGATTGAGGTTGATAATAATAAATATTGAAAAAATAAAAGCAAAATAGCTTTTATCAGTAAAATAAAAATTTATACAAAGCGTTTAATCATTTTTGACATGGGGTATCTCATACTAGTGAATAAAATATATAAATAAAGGAGACAATCAATTATGTTTGGATTAATAGGTATGATTATTGTCGGCGGTATCATTGGATGGATCGCAGGTTTAATTTTAGGTAAAGACGTACCAGGAGGTATTCTAGGAAATATTATTGCTGGTATTGTAGGATCATGGGTTGGTACTATGATTTTAGGTGAATGGGGACCACAATTAGGTAAAATACACATCTTTCCAGCATTATTAGGTTCAATTATTTTAATCTTTATTATTTCATTAATTTTAAAAGCACTAAGAAAAAAATAATAAGTATAGATTAAGTTTAATTTAGGTAGAAAATGTGTTGCTTGATTATTTGAAAGTAATCAATTAATACAGTTAAAGTATGTGTGTTTATCTATACGCACGTAACTCAATGATAGATATTGATGATGTCTTTAATCGTTTGAGTTACATTAATTATAGTTATCAAAGCATCCAAACCAATAAAAATGGTGTGGGTGCTTTTTTCATGTTATAAAACATAAAAAAGGATGGCGCTGGGTTACGCCATCCAGGAGTATTATGTTCATGAATATAAAAGACTTTGTAGTTACTAATAACTACAATTTAATATTATCAGATTGCTATTTATCTGACAACATTAAAGGTTTTGATTTTTAAAATTTCCAACAAAATTGAGAAAATTATTACTTTGATTTAAAGGCCTCTGTTCGGTTTCATAAGCCATTGGTGATATGTAATAATGAATTGTAAAACGACATCGAGGAGGTTTCTTATGGACAGTTTAATTACATTTATCATTATTACATTATTGATTATTATAGTGCCTGGGCCAGATTTCATTATTGTAATGAAAAATACTATTAACTCAAGTAAAATGAATGGTTTTATGGCCGCATTTGGTATCACTACGGGGCATATTTTATACTCTTCATTAGCAATTTTTGGAATTATATACATACTTACGAGTTTACACTTTGTTTTTTTAACAATAAAAATATTGGGTGCTTGTTATCTTATTTATCTCGGAATCAAAAGTATTTTAAGTGCGCACAGTTCTGTTGATTTTAGTAAACAAGCTTTAGCTGATGTCAGAAATGTGAGTTATATCACTTCTTTTAGACAAGGTTTTTTAAGTACAAGTCTTAACCCTAAAGCTTTATTATTTTATGTTAGTATATTCCCTCAGTTTCTTTCTAACGGTAATATACATATGAAATCTGAGATTGCGTTATTTGCTTTTTCAGTTGTTGTAGTTACATGCTTATGGTTTTTATTTTGTGTATTTATCTTTCAATATATTAAATTATTATTCAGCAGACCAAGATTCAAAGCTATATTTGATTATATTGTAGGGTTTGTTTTAATTGGCTTATCTATTAATTTATTATTAAGTAAAAGTAGCTAAGTCAGAAATGAGGAGATAGAATGGAAATTTATTTAGTGAGGCATGGTGAGTCGCAGTCCAATTATGATAATAAGCACGGGTATCTATATTTTTGTGGACAGTTAGACATCCCTTTGACGGAAAGAGGTATAAAAAGCGCTAGAGAACTATCTGCTTATTTTAAAAATAAATACATTGACACTGTATATGTATCAGATTTAAAAAGAACAAGGCAAACGTATGATGAGCTATTTCCTTATGATCTTCCAACAATATATACTAAGACGTTAAGAGAGCGTTCGTTAGGTGTTTTTGAAGGGAAAAATAAAGAAGAAGTTTGTAAAGACAAAAGGTTCGAAAAATATTTCCATGATCCTAATTATAAATACTTTAGACATAGTTTTTCACAAAAAGCACCACAAGGAGAAAGTTATCAAGATGTCTATGATAGAGTGGTTACTTTCATTGAAAATGAGCTTAATCAACGGCAGAGACGTGTAGTGATAGTTGCGCACCAAGTTGTAATTAGATGTTTTTTCGTCTATTTTAAAATGATAACTAAGGAAGAAGCCTTATCGACGGAAGTTCTTAATTGCTATCCATATTTAATTAAAAGAGAAATGAAGTTTTGAATACATATATAATCATTTGAATTGTAAAATTGTAATTGCTGGCTAAATTGATATTAATTCTCTATCAAAAGGTATGATTGAGGTCTATCAACAACCGTAGCAATATTGTTATATATAATATAGGATTGTGAGTGAAGCCTGGGGCATAGATTATCGATGCCTCAGGCTTTCATAACATACAATCAGTCAATGATAGAATTAAAAATACACACAAATATCAAACCATTTTTTACAAGAGGGTGGGGCCCCAACAAAGAGAATTTCACCGAGAAATTCAACAAGCAAAGCAAGTTGGGGTGGGACCCCAACAAAGAGGATTTTAATGTAAATTCTACCTCTCTTACCCCTTTACTTGATTAATTTATTCTATCTGAAGTAGATGGGTGTACTGAAAGTGTGACAATAGAACTAACAAGTAATGCAAGTATCGTTAAGGAAGCCATAAGTGTAATGACAATTTGTCCCATCATTAAGCTAATGATTACTAAAAATCCCCATATCATCAGTGCACTTATTTGTAATATCGCCGATATGATTCTACATGCAAGATGATTAAATATACCTAATATGAGTGCTGGTAAAGCCATTATAACTATTGTCGTAATGGCTATGAGTACTGTATAAGGTTCGTTATAGTTGATTGTGTGTGGGCCTGTTGGATATTTTGCTAAAACAAGTACTAAGCCGATGGTAGATAGTATTGATAAGATAATAAATGTTAAACGTATCTTCATAATGATTTTCCTCATTTCTTTTTATTTAGAAAAATATATATGCTATATTAATTTTATTGTGTAATAAATATATTGAATTGTCAAAATAGCGAAAGCATGTTTCAAAAAGATGAGATGATGAAATTAACTCGAATATCAAACAAGCCCAAAAAAGATGTTAGTCCAACATCTTTTTTGGGCAAGTAAAATAATGTGCTATAGAAAAAGCCTTTTGTTTTATTTATTAAATACTTCTGTGTCTATTCCTTTTTTCTTAAGGAAAGTAGTGATTTTATCTTGTTGTTTTTTATTTACATCACCTGAATATTTTGTGGGTACATCAACAACGTTAATTGAATTTTGTGGTTGGTAGTTTAATTTCTCAATGTCTTCATCTACGTTTGAAATAGTACTATTTAAAGCGTGAAAATAATTAATTATACGATCTGTTGGATCTTTATATTCTTCAGGGATGTGATTGTTTTTTATAAATTTTTTAAAATGCAAATCATTTTTAACTGCTAAATTGGATAACTTGCTAAGACGATCAGCTTGTGATTCTGTGATTTTAGGATTACTATCACTTTGCTTATCTAATTTATGTTGCATGACATACTTATTATCAAGTACATCGCTATTCGCTTGTAAATATTTTTCTAAAGCTTGCTTCATCTCTTTTTCGTTAATTTTTTGTCCTTTTTTGTTTGAAGAAAAAATATCTTTTTCCTTTAAGGTTTTAGCATTTTTAGGTGCATGAGCGTTGCTGTGATGCTCTTGGCTATTGTTATCGTTCGTATTTGAGCATGCTGCAAGTGTTAAAGACAATGCTAGTATCAAGTATGTAATGACTCTCTTTTTCATAGAATTGAGTAACTCCTTTTGCGTCTCTATCATTAAACAGTGTTTTAAATTTATACATCTATTAGAGTATCATTTATCGAAAAATATTTGAATATTTTAGAACTACATTTACCGTTAGATATGACTAAATTATGTCGGATTATATGAATAATATACTTGTTTCAATAGGTTTTTTTTATAATAAAAAACAGAGCTCCACCATGGGAACTCTGTGAGGTTAAAATATTTATGATAAGTAACGTTTTAAAAATTAATTTCTAATTATATAATCGAATGCATTAAGTGCAGCATTGGCACCAGCACCCATAGAAATAATAATTTGTTTATTTTTTTGATCAGTAACGTCACCAGCTGCAAAGATACCAGGAACGTTTGTTGCGTTATCGCGATTAATCATAACCTCGCCACGTTCATTTAATTCGACAGCATTTTGCAACCAAGATGTATTAGGAACTAATCCAATCTGTACAAATATTCCATCTAAATTAACTACTTGTGACTCTCCGGTAGTCATATCTTCATAGCTGATACCTGTAACGTAATCGTCACCAATTACTTCTGTTGTTTTAGCGCTCGTTTTAATATCAACATTAGGTAGTGAGCGTAGACGTTCTTGTAATACGCTATCAGCTTTTAATTCAGAAGCGTATTCAAATAATGTTACGTGTTTAACGATGCCGGCTAAATCAATAGCTGCTTCTACACCAGAATTACCACCACCGATGACAGCGACATCTTTATTTTCAAATAAAGGTCCGTCACAGTGAGGGCAGAAAGCCACGCCTTTATTGATTAGACGGTCTTCCCCTGGGATGTTTAGTTTGCGCCAACTTGCACCTGTAGAAATGATGGCAGTTTTACTTTCTAAAACAGCATCATTTTCTAAAGTTACTCGAATAGCTGAATCTGTTTTTTCGATATTTGTAGCACGAATACCAGTCATTGTATCAATATCATATTGTGCAATATGTTCTGCAAGATTTGATGAGAACTCTGAACCTGTCGTTTCTTTAACAGTGATGAAGTTCTCGATACCAGCAGTATCATTAACTTGACCACCAATGCGATCAGCGACAATACCTGTACGTAGCCCTTTACGTGCTGTATAAATTGCAGCACTACCACTTGCAGGTCCGCCACCAACGATTAACACGTCATAAGAATCTTTATCGTTGAATTCAGAGGCATCTTGCGTGCTTCCTAATTTAGTTAAAATATCTTGAACTGTCATGCGTCCGTTACCAAATTCTTGACCATCTAAGAAGACGGCAGGCACTGCCATAATGTTTTCAGATTCTTCACGGAAAACAGCGCCATCAATCATAGTATGAGTGATGTTAGGATTAATAACACTCATTAGGTTTAACGCTTGAACGACGTCAGGACACTTTTGACAAGTAAGACTTACAAAGGTTTCGAAATGAAATGGACCTTCGAGTCCTTTAATTTGATCGATAATGGATTGCTTTTCTTTAGGTGCTCGACCACTCACTTGTAGTATAGCTAATACTAGAGAGTTGAATTCATGGCCTAAAGGTATGCCAGCAAATGTAATACCTGTTTCTTCACCAGGGCGGTTAACTGAAAAACTTGGTGTACGTTTTAAAGATTTTTCAGTAATTGTTATGTGTGCTGACATCTCAGCAATCTCATTTAATAATTCTTTGAGTTCGTTTGATTTATCATCAGAGCCTAGGCTGGCAACGAATTCAACGTCGCCTTCCATAAGCTCAAGTAATTGTTGTAATTGTTGCTTTAAATCAGCATTAAGCATATTTTAATGCCTCCTTAGATTTTACCTACTAAGTCTAAACCAGGTTGTAATGATTCTGAACCTTCTTCCCATTTAGCTGGGCAAACTTCACCTGGATGTTGACGTACATATTGAGCGGCTTTAATTTTGTTAACTAATGTACTTGCGTCACGTCCGATTCCGTCAGCATTGATTTCTGCTGCTTGTACCACACCATCAGGGTCGATAATGAAAGTACCACGTTGTGCTAGACCAGATTCTTCATCCAACACATCGAAATTGCGAGTGATTGTTTGAGAAGGATCACCAATCATGCTGTATTCTAGTTTGCTGATTGCATCAGAATGGTCGTGCCAAGCTTTGTGTACGAAGTGTGTATCTGTTGATACTGAGTACACGTTAACGCCTAATTCTTGTAATTTAGCGTATTGATTTTGTAAATCTTCTAATTCAGTAGGGCATACGAATGAGAAGTCAGCAGGATAGAAACATACAACGTTCCAAGAACCTTTAAGATCTTCTTGAGTAACTTCTTTAAACTCATCTTTTTTTGGATCGTAAGCTTGTGCTGTGAAAGGTAAAATTTCTTTGTTAATTAAAGACATAGATAAATTCCTCCTGAAAAGTTAAGTGTTAATTAGAATTACTTAAAAATAATTGTTTGTTTATAATAATTCTAATCTCTTGTTTAGTATTATTACATCTTGGCATTGAATAGTCAACTTTAGAAGTTCTTAAAATCTATGAAAGTATAAAAAAGCTATAATTAAGCCATTTTAAATCCTTCATTAATTAAAGAATAGCGAGTGAAAAAAGTTGAAAATCCAATGTGAAACTGAAATTTTCAAATGTGTATGACATTGAATCTCAGTTATCATTCTCAACTATGGTTATTTTATTGATAATGAAGTGTAATTTTATTACTACTTCATATATATAATAACATGTATCATACATGGATTTCCTTTTTTAGCATCTGTATAAAACAGAAAGAGTTATTTCCACAAGTTGTTATGACTTTCTGTGAAAATAACCCTATTAAACTTACTTTATTTATTAACCGAAAATGACACCTTACCGATACCACTATATTCAGCACGGTACGTGCCATATTCTAATTTTAATGGAGATATAAAAGTTCCAGATGAAATGATATCTCCTTTTTTAAGTTGTTTGCCGTGCGTGTGTAGTTTTTTAATTAGCCAATGAATAGCGTTTAAAGGATTTCCGAGTACTTCGGATGATTCTCCTGTGGCGATACATTTATCATCTTTATATAAATTTAAATGTACATTAGCAAATGCATCATTATCAAGTCCGTCTACAGAGTCACCTACTACGACAAGTCCTGTTGCGGTATTATCTGATATTAAATCTGATAAAGTAAAATTTGGAAACCAATTTTTATATCTTGCATCTGGAATTTCAATGCCTGGCGCGATACGGGTATGATATCTAATTGTTTCTAAATCAGCATCATAAGGTAAGTCTTCCTGCACTATAAAGATAATTTCTGGTTCTAGTAATGGTGAAAATAATTCTGAAAGAGAGACTGAGGCACCATAATTAACAATTTGGTTAGATAAGAGTGTTCCATATGCTGGTTCGTTAGTGTTAGCAATAGCTTGCGTTGCCTTGCTAGTCATACTAACTTTATACCCTGTAACAGTCGAACGGTCTTTGAAAGTTAATTGGTCAATTAGTTCTTCTTGTACATGATATGCTTCTTCTTCGTTTAATTGATAGTTCTCGCTAATGAAATCGATGGGTTTTTTATATCTATAAGCTTTAAATAAAACCTTAGCAACTTCTTTATTTGTTAGTGTCATATTGTATCCCCCTAAATTATCTGAAAATTGATACTTTTATGATAACTTCTAAATATGAAGTGTGCAAATCTATTTAAATATACTTCATTTAGGGTATAAAATTATTAATAACGTAAATTTTGATAGGAGTGGGTATAGTGTCAGATTATGTTTATGAGTTGATGAAACAACATCATTCAGTTAGAAAATTTAAGGATCAACCACTTAGTTCTGAGACGGTAGAAAAATTAGTAGAGGCGGGACAGAGTGCTTCTACATCCAGTTATCTTCAAACTTATTCTATTATTGGTGTTGAAGATCCAAGCATTAAAGCGCGTTTAAAGGAAGTGTCAGGTCAACCTTATGTTTTAGATAATGGTTATTTATTTGTATTTGTTTTAGATTATTATCGTCATCATTTAGTAGATGAAGTTGCGGCGTCAAATATGGAGACATCGTATGGTTCTGCAGAAGGACTATTAGTGGGTACAATAGATGTTGCATTAGTTGCACAAAACATAGCAGTTGCTGCCGAAGATATGGGGTATGGAATTGTTTATTTAGGGTCATTGCGTAATGATGTTGCGCGAGTGCGTGAAATTTTAAATTTACCTGATTATACGTTTCCGTTATTTGGTATGGCAGTTGGTGAACCTTCTGATGAAGAAAATGGGTCACCTAAACCGCGCTTGCCATTTAAACATATTTTTCATAAAGATCAGTATGATGCAAATCATCACCAACAACGTAAAGAATTGGAAGCATACGACCAAGTAGTGAGTGAATATTATAAAGAACGTACCCACGGTGTGCGTACAGAAAATTGGTCACAACAAATAGAAACATTTCTAGGACGTAAAACACGTTTAGATATGTTAGATGAATTGAAAAAAGCAGGATTTATTCAAAGATAAAAAGAACCTGAGACAGAAATACATGTCTCAGGCTGGGTGGGGCGATATTTTAAACACAAATTTTGCTCCGCTCTTTTTATAATTGTATATCGTAATGACCAATGACAACTTATCTTACATTTAATTTGCAGATAAATCGCCGTAATCATTTGAGTCAAATGTTTTTTTGTCCCAATGATTTGTTAAGCGTGCGGTACCTGTTCCAGCTAGCATTGAGTCATTAACGTTAAGTGCTGTACGACCCATATCGATGAGAGGTTCGATAGATATCAGTACTCCTGCTAGAGCAACTGGTAGATTAAGTGTAGATAATACGAGTATTGATGCGAATGTTGCACCGCCACCTACACCTGCAACACCAAATGAACTTATAATAACAACAGCAATAAGTGTAACAACAAATTGGAAGTCAATTTCTACATTTGCTACTGGTGCTACCATAACTGCTAGCATAGCAGGGTAGATTCCTGCACAGCCATTTTGCCCTATGGATAGACCAAAAGTTGCAGAGAAGTTTGCAATTCCCTCAGGTACACCTAAACGTTTTGTTTGCGTTTGAACATTTAATGGTAATGCACCTGCACTTGATCGTGAAGTAAATGCGAAGATTAGTACTTCTATTGTCTTTTTCACGTATTTAACGGGATTGATACCTAAGACACTCAGTATAATTAAATGGATGATATACATTGTGATTAGAGCTGCGTATGAAGCAATTAAGAATTTACCTAACGTCCAAATTGCAGAAAAATCGCTGGTCGCAAGAGTAGAAGCCATAATAGCTAAAATGCCATAAGGCGTTAATCGTAAAACAAAAGTTACGATAGCCATAACGATAGAATAGATTGCTTCTATACCACGTTTAAGTAAGTTTCCATGTTCCGGTTGTTTTCTTGCAACTCTAAGATAAGCAAAGCCCACAAACGTTGCAAAAATAACAACTGCAATTGTCGAAGTTGTACGTTGTCCTGTGAAATCTAAAAATGGATTGCTTGGGAATACTTCGAGAATTTGTTGTGGTAAAGTGTTTGCAGTTAAATCTTTAGCTTGTTTTGAAATTTCTGTACCACGTGAATGTTCTGCACTACCTAAATCAATAGACGATGCATCTAAACCAAAGATCAAAGCGTAAAAAATTCCGACGATAGCTGCGATGGCTACAGTACCAATTAAAAACATAAAAATATAAGAACCGATCTTAGCGAATTTTTCACCAATTTGTATTTTGCTAAAAGCGGCAACAATTGAAATGAATATTAGTGGCATGACAATCATTTGTAATAGTGCAACATAACCATCTCCGACAATACTAAACCAGTCTGTTGATTGTTCGAGCGTTTTAGACTCTGCACCATATATGAGGTGTAATACAATGCCAAATACGATACCTATTCCTAAAGCGGTAAAGACGCGTTTAGGGAATGAGACGTGTTTTCTTGCCATAATATTTAACATAATTAGGAAAACAAGTAACACGATGACATTAATTACTGTAAAAAGTATTTCCATATCAATATATAGCTCCTTTTATAATTTTAGTATTCCGACATATGTAATAAGAATAAAGGGGGTTAAGAAGAAATTCAAGTTGTTGATTTATAGTTTTCTGATTCACTTAAAGTTGAATAGTGTGAAGGTGATTACTAGAACAATGAAAAATTGGAAGTTTACATTTATTAGAAAAGTGAGCAAAGAGGACATAAAGAGATTTACATTAATAAAAAAGACGCGTGCAATCATGCTATAAGAAGACAAGATTGCGCGCGTTTTTTATTTAATATTGTGAATAAGCATGAGTCAGCTATGAATACAAATCATTTATAAGTTAAATAGACGTGCAAAGAAACCTTTCTTCTCTTCTTTAGGTTGTTGTTGGTAAGTCGATTGAGAAGAAGGTGTAGCTGATGTTGATTGAGAATGAGAAATTGACTCAGATTTTTCTGAGTTAGATACACTTCCTGATTCTGACAAGAACTCGCTTGTAGACGTACTTTTTGATTCAATTTCCGATTTGCTATTTGTATTACTTTCAGATGTTATCGAGTTAGACTCGGATAGAGATGAACTCATTGAATCATTTACTGATTCAGATTGGCTTAAACTTGCTGTAGTGCTTTGACTTGCGATGTTGCTCTGAGATATTGAAGCGCTATTTGACATTGAATCAAAATGACTGCGTAATTCACTATCTTTTAATTCGTTAGCTTTAGCGATGTCTTTAGATTGTTGTTCTTGTGCTGACTGAATAGCCTCTTGAGAATTTTGGATTGATTTTAAAGACTGGGCATTCGATTCTAATTTTGTTGTAATATCAGTCTGTAATTCTTTAAGTTCCTGTTGTTGGTGATGTACTTGGTTAATCATTTGCCCTAACATTTGACGTTCTTCTCGCATTTTTTGAATTTCAGAACGTAAATCTTCAACGAGTTGTGCTACATTTTGATCAGTTGGTAATTGGCTATCCTCGTCTTTAACAATGACTTGTAAAAAGTCTTTTTCCTTTTCAAGCTCTTCAAATGCTAAATCATAACTATTCGTTTGTTTAACTTTGTTAGCGATATCTGTAAATAATTCGATGTCATCTTCTTTAAAGTCTGTGGCTTCACGACCACGATATTCTGTTTTACTAAGGTGATAGCCTCGTTCCTCTAAATGTTGTACAATTTTTCGGACCTGCTTTTCACTTAGTTCTACACGTTGAGCAAATTCTTTAGTTAACATTGAAAAAGTCCCTTCATATTTTAATTATGTATGGTGACGTTTGTCTTCGGCCAGTGAAACGTCAGTCTTACCTCATATGATAGTTTACCTTTTCTTAATATTGATTTCAAGGTGTTTTAGACAGACTATCTTAAATTCATTTCTTTTAGGAGAGGGTAAATAATTTCTCTTGAAATGCCGTTTGCAAAAACATATTTAAGAATATAATTAGATTTGACGCTTGTGCCATAAATGTCCTTTGTTAATTCAATGTTAGCTTTAATAAATAAATCTACTTTTTGTGGCGTTTCCTTTTGGTTTTGATTTGGATGAATGTAGTCGATGTCGTCCTGCTTTTCAAATTGATTTTCAAAGAGGAATTGACGACGATGTTCTAGTGCGTTTCTGAGCTTGTCATCGATGTCAACAGTCGAGGGTTCTTTTGGAACTTCTAACATGATGAAATTAATATCTCTATTATGAACTTCTTGTGATAAAAGGTTTAATTGTTTTTCTATTGCCTCTAAAGTTAAGGACATTCTTTCATCATGATTGGGGCTTTCTTTTGCGATTAAGTAAATTAAAAATGCAGAATTGGTTGTTGCTTCGTAATGCGCAGTTGCTAAGCTAACTATAGTCTGGTTTTCAATTCCAACGATAAAGGCGTAATCATTTTCTGTTTTATTGTTTTCAAGTGAGCGTTTAAAAATTTTACTATCTTCATCTAAACCAATATCCAATTTATTATCATATAATTTGAGTGCCTCGCTAAATAATGGATCTTTAGCTGATTCTATTACTTTAAATTCCATGTTATATCCTCTCCCTAATATTATTCAATCGTAGCTAATTAGCTTTATTTAATGATAAAAAAAACCATAATGTCTGCTCGACTAAACAAACATTATGGTGCAATGCTTTTATAATGTAGAAATAAAATTATGCTTTAGGCCCTTCAGACTCTGCGGCATAATGAGTAATATCCACTTCTTTATATGCAGCATTATTATCTTCAACTTCATCATGAGAAGAACGATCACTGTTAGCAACAACGAGCATTTTATCGTTTAAAATATCTTGTTTATATCCTTCTAGTTCATTGTCAGTTAAATCATAACGAGATAATACTGCTTCTTCTCCATCTTCACCTGTAAGTAAACGAGACATACGGTCACTAAATGAGCCACTTGTAGACATTAATGAGATTTGAGAGTTGTGTAAATCATCTAAGTGCAACTTACTTTTACTGATAACAGCTAATTCTGTCTCTAAATAACCTTCAGATTTTTTTTGATTGATGACTTTATATAATTCGTCTTGGTTATTCACTACAGTAATTTTTGCCATGATTATCGCCCCTTTTAAAAATGTTGTCTTACATGGTTATACCCTAGTCTAATTTAATAAAACTATTACACAGATAATTATATAATTTTGTGTTAAAACATTTCAATGATAATTCATCCTTTAATATAACGCTTACACTGAATTTTGATGCTTTTTGAATCGTGAACATCTCTTTAATTATATTGAAAATACAACAAAAATTTGCTATTATCATTAAATAATTTATATGACTCATATAATCTAGAGAATATGGCTTTAGAAGTTTCTACCGTGTCGCCATAAACGACACGACTATGAGTAACAATCCAATACATTAAGAGCAGTTTAAATCGCTAAAGCAACATAAAAGTAAAACGCATTTGGTATAACTGGAAACAAGTGAGGATACACATAAGCCTGTATAAATTGAGTGCAATTGTTTGAGGTTTATCAAATTTAATAAGCGTTTTTAGGACTACGTATGCGTATCTTCTTCTTAATTTGCTTTAAGGCAAAGTATTGCACGTTCACTCATAGATCCTGAAACTATTAATGGTAGTTTGAGGTTTTTTTGTATCTAGGAATCGAATTTGAATTTACTTGAGGAGGTTTTTTGAGTGGAGTCGTTAGGACAAAAAGTCAAAGAAGATGGCGTTGTCATCGATGAGAAAATTTTGAAAGTAGATGGATTTTTAAATCATCAAATTGATGCAAAGTTGATGAATGATGTAGGTAAAACATTTTATGAGTCTTTCAAAGACGCTGGTATTACTAAAATTTTAACTATTGAAGCTTCTGGTATTGCGCCTGCTATTATGGCTTCTTTTCATTTTGATGTTCCTTGTCTATTTGCTAAAAAAGCTAAACCTAGTACTTTGAAAGATGGCTTTTATAGCACGGATATTCATTCATTCACAAAAAATAAAACGAGTACAGTCATTGTATCTGAAGAGTTTTTAGATCCAGACGATAAAGTACTTATCATTGATGACTTTTTAGCTAATGGCGATGCTTCGCTAGGTCTTAATGACATTGTAAAACAAGCAAATGCGACGACAGTTGGCGTGGGTATTGTGGTTGAAAAAAGTTTCCAAAATGGGCGCCAACGTTTAGAAGATGCAGGCTTATATGTATCTTCACTTTGTAAGGTAGCTTCATTAAAAGGCAATAAGGTAACTCTTTTAGGTGAAGCGTAATGAAAAATTTCATATTAAGTGTGCAACATTTGTTAGCGATGTATGCAGGGGCGATTCTTGTTCCTATTATTGTGGGGACAAGTTTAAAATTTTCAGCTGAAGAAATTGCTTATCTAGTTACGGTTGATATATTTATGTGCGGGGTAGCGACATTTCTTCAAGCGAATAAAGTCACAGGGACTGGATTACCGATTGTACTAGGATGTACGTTTACTGCTGTTGCACCTATGATACTCATCGGTCAAACCAAAGGACTTGATGTTTTATATGGTTCGCTTTTAATATCCGGTATCTTAGTTGTTTTAATTGCGCCTTTTTTCTCTTATTTAGTTAAATTCTTCCCACCTGTTGTAACAGGAAGTGTCGTGACAATTATTGGAATCAATTTAATGCCAGTTGCAATGAATTACTTGGCAGGTGGCGAAGGAGCGAAAAACTATGGCGATACTAAGAATTTAATGTTAGGTGGTATTACACTACTCATTATTCTTATTTTACAAAGATTTACAAAGGGCTTCTTGAAATCAATTGCGATACTTATAGGATTGGCAATAGGTACTGCTTTAGCTGGTATATTTGGAATGGTTGATATCAAACAAGTGGGCGATGCACATTGGTTTGGATTCCCTGTTCCATTCAGATTTTCTGGTTTTGGCTTTGATGTAAGCTCGATACTTGTATTTTTCATTGTTGCAGTTGTAAGTTTAATTGAATCTACTGGTGTCTATCATGCACTGAGTGAAATTACTGGTAGAAAATTAGAAAGAAAAGATTTTCGAAAAGGGTATACTGCGGAAGGTCTAGCAATCATTTTAGGTTCAATATTTAATGCGTTTCCTTACACTGCATATTCCCAAAATGTAGGTCTTGTTTCTTTATCAGGAGCTAAAAAGAACAATGTGATATATGGAATGGTTATTCTTTTACTAATTTGTGGTTGTATACCTAAATTAGGTGCTTTAGCTAATATTATTCCATTGCCGGTTTTAGGTGGGGCAATGATAGCAATGTTTGGAATGGTTATGGCATACGGTGTTAGTATTTTGGGTAACATTAATTTCCAAAATCAAAATAATTTATTAATTATTGCAATTTCAGTAGGGTTAGGTGCTGGTATTAGTGCAGTACCTCAAGCATTTAAAGGATTAGGAGAACAATTTGCTTGGTTAACTCAAAATGGTATAGTGCTTGGCGCAATTTCTGCAATCATCTTAAATTTCTTTTTTAATGGTATAAAGTATAAACAAACCGAAGAAAATGTGAAATAATGTAACTAAGTATAAATAAAATTGGAGGCTGTTTTTAATGTGGGAAAATAAATTTGCTAAAGAATCTTTAACATTTGACGACGTGTTACTCATTCCAGCTGCATCAGATGTTTTACCAAGCGATGTTGACTTAAGTGTCAAATTATCAGATAAGATCAAATTAAACATTCCTGTTATCTCAGCAGGTATGGATACAGTAACTGAATCAAAAATGGCGATTGCTATGGCTCGTCAAGGCGGTTTAGGTGTTATCCATAAGAATATGGGCGTCGAAGAGCAAGCTGATGAGGTACAAAAGGTTAAACGTTCAGAAAATGGTGTTATTTCTAACCCGTTCTTCTTAACACCGGACGAAAGTGTGTATGAGGCTGAAGCATTAATGGGCAAATACCGTATCTCTGGTGTACCTATTGTCGATAATCAAGAGGATCGCAAGTTGATTGGGATTTTAACAAATCGTGATTTACGTTTTATTGAAGATTTTTCAATAAAAATATCAGATGTAATGACGAAAGATAATTTAATAACAGCTCCAGTTGGTACGACTTTAGATGAAGCCGAAGCTATTCTTCAAAAACATAAGATTGAGAAACTTCCATTAGTAGAAAATGGTCGTTTAGAAGGATTAATCACGATTAAAGATATTGAAAAAGTACTTGAATTCCCATATGCAGCTAAAGATGAACATGGTAGATTGTTAGCTGCAGCAGCAATCGGTACGTCTAAAGATACTGAAATTCGTGCACAAAAATTAGTTGAAGCTGGCGTAGATGCGTTAATTATTGATACGGCTCATGGTCATTCTAAAGGCGTTATTAATCAAGTTAAACACATTAAGGAAACATATCCTGAAATTACTGTTGTCGCAGGTAACGTAGCGACTGCAGAGGCAACACGTGCTTTATTTGAAGCAGGTGCCGATGTTGTTAAAGTAGGTATTGGTCCAGGGTCAATTTGTACGACACGTGTTGTTGCAGGTGTAGGTGTGCCTCAAATTACAGCAGTTTATGATTGTGCTACAGAAGCCCGTAAGCATGGTAAGGCTATTATTGCTGATGGTGGTATTAAGTTCTCAGGTGATATTATCAAAGCATTAGCTGCTGGTGGTCATGCGGTTATGTTAGGTAGTTTGTTAGCTGGTACAGAAGAAAGTCCTGGTGCAACTGAGGTATTCCAAGGTAGACAATATAAAGTTTATCGCGGTATGGGATCTTTAGGTGCTATGGAAAAAGGTTCAAATGATCGTTACTTCCAAGAAGATAAGACGCCAAGAAAATTTGTTCCTGAAGGTATTGAAGGTCGCACAGCTTATAAAGGACCATTACAAGATACAATCTATCAACTTATGGGTGGCGTTAGAGCTGGTATGGGTTATACTGGTTCAGAAAACCTAAAAAAATTACGTGAAGAAGCACAATTTACACGTATGGGACCAGCTGGCTTAGCTGAAAGTCATCCTCACAATGTTCAAATTACGAAAGAATCACCAAACTATTCTTTCTAGTGTTAAACTTTGAATGATGAATTAATCATTTGTAGGAACGCGCTTAATTCTTAAAACAAAAATGCTTAATGATACGGTAACAATACTTAAAGCTATCATTTAGGGCATTGATAGGCGCGTTTCTCTTACTTTTACATAAAATAAAACAATAAAGGAGATTCATGACTATGGAAATGGCGAAAGAGCAAGAGCTGATTCTTGTTTTAGACTTTGGTAGCCAATATAACCAGTTAATTACGCGTCGTATCCGTGAGATGGGCGTTTATAGTGAATTACATGATCACGAAATTTCTATTGAAGAAATTAAACGAATGAATCCTAAAGGTATCATTCTTTCAGGTGGTCCAAATTCAGTGTATGAAGAGGGGTCATTTACTATAGACCCTGAAATTTATAATTTAGGTATTCCAGTTTTAGGTATTTGTTATGGTATGCAATTAACGACTAAGCTTTTAGGTGGTAAAGTTGAGCGTGCCAATGAGCGTGAATATGGCAAAGCTACAATTAACGCTAAATCAGATGAACTTTTCTTTGGCTTACCTTCTGAACAAACAGTATGGATGAGTCATTCTGATAAAGTAATTGAAATTCCTGAAGGATTTGAAGTAATCGCAGATAGTCCAAGTACTAATTATGCAGCTATTGAAGATAAAACACGTCGTATTTACGGTGTACAATTCCATCCAGAAGTACGTCACACTGAATATGGGAACGACTTACTAAGAAACTTCGTTCGCCGTGTTTGTAATTGTACAGGGGAATGGACGATGGAGAATTTCATTGAAATTGAAATTGAGAAAATTCGTCAACAAGTAGGTAATCGTAAAGTATTATGTGCAATGAGTGGTGGAGTAGATTCATCCGTAGTTGCTGTACTTTTACATAAGGCAATCGGCGACCAACTAACATGTATTTTTGTGGACCATGGTCTTTTACGTAAAGGTGAAGGTGACATGGTCATGGAGCAATTCGGTGAAGGTTTTGATATGAATATTATTCGTGTTAATGCTCAAGAACGCTTCATGAGTAAACTAAAAGGTGTTTCTGATCCAGAACGTAAACGTAAAATCATTGGTAATGAGTTTGTATATGTCTTTGATGACGAAGCTGCAAAATTAACAGATGTAGATTTCTTAGCTCAAGGTACGTTATATACGGATGTGATTGAATCAGGTACTAAGACAGCTCAAACAATTAAATCTCACCACAATGTAGGTGGATTACCTGAAGACATGGAATTTGAACTTATTGAACCGATCAATACATTATTCAAAGATGAAGTGCGTGCATTAGGAATAGAATTAGGTATACCTGAACACTTAGTTTGGAGACAACCATTCCCAGGACCTGGATTAGGTATCCGTGTACTTGGAGAAATTACTGAAGATAAGCTTGAAATTGTTCGTGAATCAGATGCGATTTTACGTGAAGTGATTCGTGAGGAAGGTCTTGAAAGAGACATCTGGCAGTACTTTACAGTACTTCCAGGTATTCAATCGGTCGGTGTCATGGGAGACTACCGTACGTATGATCATACTGTAGGTATTCGTGCGGTAACATCCATCGATGGCATGACTAGTGACTTTGCTAGAATTGATTGGGAAGTCTTACAAAAGATTTCAAGTCGAATTGTCAATGAGGTGGACCACGTTAATCGCGTTGTCTATGACATTACCTCTAAGCCACCAAGTACAATTGAGTGGGAATAGAATATAATAATTCAACAACCCTTTAACCGCAATGGTTAGAGGGTTGTTTTTGTATTTTCGAAGTTGGAAAAAGCGTAAAAATATTATTGATGAAAGTTTATTAGGTATTAATGAATAACTATTTTTATTAACCAATTCAGCTAATGGTGACGGAAACTAAGGAAATTGTTATAAAACGTGGTGAATATAAGGAAAACCCACAAAATGGTAAAGTGTAACTTGTTTACAATGAATATGTTCAGCTAGTAGAAGTCCCTATTAAGCCAAGTGATCTTTTGAAAGTTCGTGATGATATGCTTGGGAGGTGTCATAAACTATTTACTGAGAGAAAAGCTTTTACAGGTGATACTCCGGTAATTGTTAATATTGGCGAATGGAGTGAGGGCGATGAAGAAGATAAACAGAGAGCTCTAGATAAAATAAAAGAAAACTATCTTAATAGAACTATGATTGTGGATGATATACCGTTAGAGGATTAAATAGAGCCTATCTGATAATATTCAGATGGGCATTTTTGATTTTAATTGAGATATTATTTTATTAGTATTTTAATTGATTAATAAATGATAATCTAAAAGGGGTAAGATTAAAAAATAATAGGAGAATGGTAATTGGACAAAGTTAATTACTTTTTAAAAGCTTTAGTATTGGTAATTATGCTTCGTTGTACCATGAATTATTTACTTCCGTCACCTGATACAATAACTTTTAAAATTTTAGATGGGCTTGCTTTTGGTGTTTTAACTGTATTTTTAATTAATTGGATTATTGGAATTTTTAAGAAGTATTCACAAAAATAAATTGCTCATTTATGTTGATTTTGAAATTGTTAAGAATTCTAAATATCGATATCAATAAAGCAATTGGAATAAAGCATCTATGATTATTTGAAAACATAAGTTATAATATATTCAAAAATATTTTTGAATGAGGTGTAATTATGATTCAGACTATTGTAACTGCTGCTATTCTTTATATTGCGACAGCAGTAGATTTATTAGTGATTTTGTTAATATTTTTTGCTAAAGCAAAGACTAAAAAGGAATATCGAGATATTTATATTGGTCAATATGTAGGATCTGTGACATTGATTGTCGTAAGTTTATTCTTTGCCTTTGTCTTAAATTATGTTCCTGAAAAATGGATATTAGGATTATTAGGGTTAATACCGATTTATTTAGGAATTAAAGTGGCTATTTATGATGATTGTGAAGGAGAAAAGAGAGCTAAAAAAGAATTGAATGAAAAAGGATTGTCTAAATTAGTTGGTACGGTTGCAATTGTTACGATAGCAAGTTGTGGTGCTGATAATATTGGTTTATTTGTTCCGTATTTTGTGACATTAAGTGTTACTAATTTATTAATTACTTTGTTTGTCTTTTTAATTTTAATTTTCTTCTTGGTATTTACTGCACAAAAATTAGCTAATATTCCAGGAGTTGGAGAAATTGTTGAGAAATTTAGCCGTTGGATTATGGCTGTTATTTATATAGCTTTAGGTTTATTTATTATTATAGAAAATGACACTATTCAAACAATTTTAGGATTTATATTTTAATTTAGGGTGTGATTTCATATGAGTTATGAAAATGCTTGTGATGTGATCTGTGTACATGAGGATAAAGTTAACAATGCTTTAAGTTTTTTAGAAGATGATAAATCTAAGAAATTACTTAACATTTTAGAAAAAATTTGTGATGAGAAGAAATTGAAAATTATATTATCTTTGATTAAAGAAGATGAGTTGTGTGTTTGTGATATTTCTTTGATATTGAAAATGAGTGTTGCTTCAACTTCACATCATTTAAGACTTTTATATAAAAATGAGGTACTTGATTTTTATAAAGAGGGAAAGATGGCATATTATTTTATTAAAGACGATGAAATAAGAGAATTTTTCTCTAAAAATCAGGAGGGTTTTTGAAGCGAGTTGAAAACGAGTTTCCTTTTGCTTTGATATTATACAGAAATAATACTAAAATAAAAAAATAAATGTAAGTGTGATTTATAAACACAAAAGTAGATGTTTAACATTTACAATTATAGTTTTCTTAAAGATAATGAACGTATCTACTGAAATGTACTACTCAAAATTGAGTATCCTTTAAATGACTGTATCCGCTAGATGTAGTCTTTTTAACTTGTCAAAACTTGACATTTCATAAAGTTACAAACAGATTTAAAAGTACGCTTGTAACCAGTACCTTAAAATAGGTAAGTGGTTTGATATTAGAATAAAGGGTGCCTCAAATTAGGGGTGCCTTTTAATATCCTCAAATTTGGGTATATTGGTTTATACTCAGCTCAAAATTGAGCTCAGTAAAGCTATATATATATATTTAACTGGCTCAAATGTGAGCTCGTTAATTAATAATACAAATGCTGACGCACTAAGTCAGTGCATTAGAAAACGACTATATCCGTTCTCTAAATTCTGAAAAGCTGAATGTGGCTTGTCTAACTT
>NZ_KV838730.1:0-40432 GCF_001838765.1 Staphylococcus sp. HMSC34G04 | reverse complement strand
ACAATTTTGAAGTATTTTAGTGCATGAGCTGACGTAACAATTTGTGACGTTAGCTACATAAGTATTCGATAAAGAGAGTAGGGAAACACGACGCCCTTTGTAATGTGGTCTAAGTGGGGAATAAACGAAATGCTTCCTTATTCATGGTGTCGTGAAACGCTACCCCATGTGTAGCAGCTTGCGACGTTAGTAAGTGAATACAGCAAACCGCTTCGATACATAGATACATTACCAATTTAGATATGTGTTATTACACGGGTGTAGTCCTAATTTAGGATTGCAGCATTTATCAGCTTGTTGATTTAGCGATATGGTTAAAGGTTTTGTGTTTTGTTGATCCCTTAAATAAATAGACAGATTACTAAATTGGAGTTTTTTAAATGAGCTCTTTAATGTTTAAAAAAAGAATTAAGTGGTATAGTTAACTAGTAATAACCTTTATATATTTAGCCAATGGCATTGGCTCGAGGTAGTTGCTAGTACTCATTCTGACCTTTTAGCATCTATAATTTTAATTATATTCTTGTTAGGAGTGGTAAAGATGAGCGATAGTGAAACTTTAAGACAAATATGCACGCCAATTTTACAAAACAGTATTAGTGATTGTTTTGAGTGCATAGCCTCTGCCTTTAGCTAAGTATATAAGGGATTAAAAATTCACACACTGCCAAGTTAAATATATCTTTTCAAACGTCACTTACGAGTGGCGTTTTTATTTTAAATAAGTGCTATGTGGCATCGGGAATAAGAAAATGAATATAAATTCGATTGTTAAAATCAATAAAATGCTTATTTAATTTATAGCAACATTATGATATATGTAAGAGTGAACAGAATTTTATTACATATTAAAAAGGTGGTTTTCGTGTGAGCATTAAAGAAATATGGAGATATTTAGTAAACAAGAAATGGAAAGCTGACGATGTATGTTATTTAGTATTTTACATATTCTTAGCAAGCATATTTACAACTCCTTTATTAGGTGTTCCTATAGGCTTATTAGTTTATTTGTACTTTAATGAAGAGCTGTTTAAGTAGTGTTCTTATTAAATAAATAACTTCTATATTAAATTCTACACCACTATAAGTGGCATTTTTGTAATTTAAGACGCTGAGAGACGCATTCTAAAGCATTGAGAGAATCGACTAACAATTTTACAGTTGAGATAGTTTATTAAACAAAAGAGGTAAACTATATTGAATATATACGATGCTATTCTATTAGGTATATTGTTTATAATCATATATTCTGTTATTAATACACTTTTATACAATATGAATTATAGAAGAATGAACCGTAATAAAAACTTGAATAGAAAAATGATAATGATTAATTTAATATTACATGGAGTAATTGCATTGTTCATGGTTAGTGTAGCTATATATTTATCTTACTTTAAATAAGGATAAAAAATAGTATATGTATGAAACATAGGCAAAAGCATTAAATAGTTAGCATACGGGCAAGTTAAATAAATCGTTTTTGTTTTGAATACGTTATTTAAAAATTAATAGCAATCTATAAAAAAGAAGTATCTATAAAACTCTAATATGACAACGTATATAAATAGTAGAAAATACATGTAAAAATTACATATCATCGAGTGGGAATAACAAAATAATCATTTTAAAAGCTAGAAATACTAAAACAAAAGTGTTTCTAGCTTTTTTATGTGATATGGGTTTATGATTGCATATTTTAGTTTCGTTTTGAACATTTTAATAAGAGAATCAAGTTTATTAAGAAACCGATTTGATAATGTTTTGTTCAAGCGCATTAAAGAGAATCAATGTATATAATAGAGATTGATCAATCATCGAACTAAATGACTCACTTGTTACAATGTTTTACTATTTAACTTTATTTAATTTAATGAATATTTTCTATTTATCAAAAAATTCTCCTCAAAGGTATATTTTTTTGGTACTATGTATTTTATAGTTGTTTTCTAAAAAATCTGAAAATTTTAAATAAATGGGGGAATGTTTGATATGGATTTACTTATAGGTACTTTATTTTTAATTTTAGTTTTAGTTATTTTTACTCTATTTACATACAAGGCACCCAGTGGGATGAAAGCGATGGGTGCTTTAGCGAATGCGGCAATTGCTTCGTTTTTAGTTGAAGCTTTCAATAAATATGTGGGTGGACAAGTATTTGGTATTAAATTCTTAGAAGAATTAGGAGATGCTGCTGGAGGTTTAGGTGGTGTGGCTGCGGCTGGATTAACCGCATTAGCGATTGGCGTATCCCCAGTTTATGCACTTGTTATTGGGGCAGCTTGTGGAGGTATGGATTTATTACCGGGATTTTTCGCTGGGTATATTGTAGGTTATATGATGAAGTATACAGAAAAATATGTGCCAGACGGTATTGATTTAATTGGTTCAATTGTTATACTTGCACCTATTGCTCGATTAATTGCTACTGGATTGACGCCAGTGGTTAATAACACGTTAATTAAAATTGGGGATATTATACAAAGTAGTACTGACACTAACCCGTTGATTATGGGAATTGTATTGGGAGGTATTATTACAGTAGTAGGTACTGCTCCATTAAGTTCAATGGCTCTCACTGCATTGCTTGGTTTAACGGGTGCGCCTATGGCCATAGGTGCTATGGCCGCATTTAGTTCCGCGTTTATGAATAGTGCATTGTTCCATCGTTTGAAATTGGGAGACCGTAAATCAACCATTTCAGTCGGAATCGAACCGCTTTCTCAAGCTGATATTGTTTCCGCTAATCCTATTCCTATTTATGTCACTAATTTCTTTGGTGGGGCAATTGCCGGTATTATAATTGCTTGGTCAGGTATGATTAATAATGCAACTGGCACTGCTACACCTATTGCAGGTTTTTTAGTGATGTTTGGTTTTAATAGTTTAACGAAAGTGATTATCTATGGTGTGGTTATGGCGATTATAGGAACTATTGCTGGTATTGTAGGGTCTATTGTTTTCAAAAAGTACCCCATTATTACTAAAAAGCAAATGTTAGAACGGGACACAATGACATAACTGAGTATACAATGATGAGCGCTAAGACTAGGCGATTTGAAAATTGATCAAAGTCATAGATGATTTCACGATTATGTGAATACATAAAATGAACAGAATATTTTCTATTCAAAGTTAGAGAAAATATTTTTGTTAATATGTATGCGTGCAACTCTTAAATATTAGAAGAAATGTAGTTGAACAAAATAATATCACACCATTTATTTGACACTTGAGTATGAAAAATATACAGTTAGGCAAATTTAGTATGTTGAAGCATAAACGTTTTATAATAAAAGTGTTAAAAAAGTATTGAGAGGAGATGTAGATTATGAACGATTCAATTCAATTCGTAATACAATTTCTCAACTTTTTAAATAGTGTGCTAGTCAACGGTGAACCTAAAAAATAGAAAAGTAGCCACTCCATTGAGGAGTGGTTTTATTGTATTAATTTGCAATAATCCCGAAAATGATTAGTTTAAATTGATGAAAGTGTGTCTAAATGTGTTAATAAATAAAAAAAGGAGGAAATTATGAAGAATGTAAGCCCGTTTATTTACGTTAAGGACGTAGATAAATCTTTATGTTATTACAAAGATGTATTTAATGCTCAAACAGAAATACTTATGGGTAAAGATGGTCGAACTTATCATGCCCAACTTATTATTGGTGATGAAACGTTCGTTCATTTCTCCGATACGTTTCATAAGCATCCCGTTTCTAAAAATCCTCATCTTATTATTGAATGTGATTCATTAGAAGAGTTGGAGCGTGTCTATAAAAGGTTAATTGATGATGGTGGTCATGCTAAAGTGAAACTCAATAAAACTTTTTTTAATGCCTATCATGCAGAGGTAAAAGACCATCTCAATGGTATCATTTGGGTATTTAATTACTTTTTAGATGAACATATATAATTGTAATATTTTAATCTTAGTTAGTTGGAAATTTATAATGATTCCAACTAGCTTTTTTTATTTAATAACGTTTATTCAATTTTAAAAAAATTGAGTATTGATAAAAGTAGGAACTTTCTATAGAATGTAAAACGTAATAATTACTATTTACAAAAGAGAGGGTTCTTGAAATGGCGAAAATACCTGTAACTGTATTAAGTGGATATTTAGGGTCGGGCAAAACGACATTACTTAATCATATCTTAAAAAATAGAGAAGGGCGTCGCATTGCTGTTATAGTCAATGATATGAGTGAAGTTAATATTGATAAGGATTTAGTAGCACAAGGTGGCGGCTTATCTAGAACAGATGAGAAATTAGTAGAACTTTCTAATGGATGTATATGTTGTACTTTAAGAGACGATTTGTTACGAGAAGTCGAACGCTTAATTCGCAAAGGGGGTATCGACCAAATTGTAATTGAATCAACTGGAATATCTGAGCCTGTGCCGGTAGCTCAAACGTTCTCATACATAGATGAAGAATTAGGTATTGATTTAACCTCTATATGTCGATTAGATACAATGGTGACGGTTGTAGATGCGAATCGCTTTGTTAACGATATTCGTAGTGAAGATTTATTGGCAGACCGTGATGAAAGTGTTGATAATGAAGATGAGCGTACTATTGCTGACTTACTCATTGATCAAGTAGAATTTTGTGATGTGATGATTATCAATAAAATCGATTTGATTAGCGACGAAGCTTTAGAAAAATTAGAAAATGTATTACGTGCATTGCAACCCGAAGCTAAAATGATTAAAACAGTAAATGCTAAAGTGGAATTATCAGATGTACTTAATACGCAATTATTTGATTTTGAGAAGGCAAGTGAATCAGCTGGATGGATCAAAGAATTAACAGCTGGAGGACATGCGACACATACGCCGGAAACAGAAGAGTATGGGATTACATCATTTGCTTATACTAGACGATTACCATTTCATGCAAAAAGATTTCATCAATGGCTAGAACAAATGCCAGAAAATATTGTAAGAACAAAAGGGATTGTATGGCTAGCGCAGTATAATGATGTAGCGTGTTTGTTATCACAGGCTGGTTCATCTTGTAATATTCACCCCGTTACATACTGGGTGGCAACAATGAGTGAGCGCCAGCAGGAAGCTATTTTGGAAGCACGTCAAGATGTAGCAGAAGATTGGGATATCGAATATGGAGATCGTCAAACGCAATTTGTAATTATTGGTACGGATTTAGATCAAGAAAAAATTTCCCGGGAATTAGATGCATGTTTAATTCGTAGTGATGAGATTGATGAAGATTGGCGATTGCTAGATAGTCCGTATCAGTGGACGTATGATCAAAGAATGTAGTTGATTGATTCATCATTTTAAATGAAAATGTAATACGAATGAATATACTGTGCTGTTTCACGTGAAAAATTAAGTGGACAAGTGCCTTTGAATTCAGAGACGCTTGCCCGCTTAAATATTGAAACCTAAAATATTAATATCGACATATTTTCAAAATCAGTTATTAGTTGCAAAAAATTTCTACGGGCGAAGATGTGATATGACTTGTGCCTAACTATTTTGCAGTTGAAAACAACATTTAAACGATTGCAAATGGTGTGGTAAAGATAAGTAAGGCAAAAAAGTTAATAAAAAATAGGATGATGTTTAACGTCTTATTACCTTTAAACATTGCTATGATATTAATAATAATTGAGATAACAAAGATAATTGCTCCTGGGAAATACCAAAAGTTAAAGTCAGTGTTGTTATAGATGTTCGTAAACATGGTTGTAAAACATATAAAAATACTAATGAGCGTGACAATAATTGATAATAAGCTTGAAATTGAACCCTTCTTCATTTTGTCCTTCCTTTCGATGTCGTTATTTACCAAATGAATCAATAGTCATCGTTGTTTTAATAAACGTGATGCCGTGTTTACCATTATAAGTAAAAATATATTCATTACAATAGTTTATTTTGAAAAGTTATCCAATAATGAAGAGAAGTAAATGTTGGGTGGTTAAAGGTGTTTAAGCGAGCTGAAAATAAATAGACATAAAAAACCACCATCGTAAAAGATGGTGGCTATGTAGAATGTAGACTATTTTTTGAATTTTTTAACGATGTCTACGATAGTTTTAACGACTTCGATGATAGTTGATACGATGCTCATGTTCATGACCTCCTTTCAAAAGGGAAATGTATTTAGAGATGGTTGTTGAATATTCAAAAGCTAACTTATAAAATACTTAACTTTTAAATATTATTTTTGAGTAAATTGATCAATTAAGCCTTTAACAATTTCAACAATTTTAGCGATTACATCTGCCATTTAAATGACCTCCCTTACTAATTTGTTATTTATAGTGTAACTGGAATTTGAATTAAATATGTGCATAGTCCCTAAATTAAAATATCAATGTCTTAAGTGAATGATTCATGTTTTTCACTCAACAGTGAGTTATTCCTAAGTGTTATTTTGTCTTTATACTGTTTACATAAGCTTTACAAAAGGATCTTTGAGTAATTAAGCTTTCAATAATCATTACTATATGATTAATTGAATCTTATTTTGAGAAGCGTAACCATTGACACTCTTGCTCATTTAAAATATATTAATAGTATTATTCGAAAAGGTAATAACTAAGTCTTGCTTTAGCAATTTTAGGTTGAGTAACCTTGATTGATAGAGGGGAAAGAGTTCTTACTTTACTACAAAATGATATAGGCAGTTTATTTAAATAAAGTGTACGATTTATTTATACTCCGTAAGATTTATATACATATTGAGGATAAAAGTGCGAAACACTTGAGTTAAATTGAAGCCTACAATAGTTTAAATTCTTTCATTATGATATATGAAAGGTTGGCTATTGTAGGCTTTTTATTATGTTTTAAATATTTTTTGAGATGGAGGATACGCAATGTTAAGTTCAGAGTTTGTTTTGTTTATGTTTTTTATCACACTTGTCATTGCTATACTGAGTGGATTAATATTTTTGAATCATCAAGTGCCCATTCAATATATTAAATTTCATATATATTTACTTGTTTTACCTATCATTGCGGGATTAAGTGGATTAATATTTTTCGGTGAAAGGGTGAATGTTGGACCTTTTGTAGTTGATCATCTTACTTGGTTGATGATGACATTTATTTTGACTTTAGGCTTTATCATTCAAAAGTTTTCTATGCGTTATTTAATTGGTGACATGCATTACCGTAAATATTTTCCGTTTCTTACACTAATTACTTCATTTGCTTCATTGGCATGGTTAAGTGGAGACTTAAGGTTAATGACCATGTTTTGGGGGGCAACATTATTTGTGTTAACACGTCTCATTAAAGTTAACAAATTATGGAAGGTACCTAGGGAAGCGGCAAGAATTTCAGCTCGGTCATTTACATTGGCATGGTTGTCGCTATTGATTGCTGTCATTTTATTGTATATCGCTACAGGAGATTGGTATATTCATTCGAATATGTCAGATGATAATGCAATCAATTATGGAATGCGTCTCTGTATCAATTTACTTATTGTTCTAGCAGTGATTATTCCGGCGGCACAATTTCCATTTCAAGGCTGGCTTATTGAATCTGTAGCTGCGCCTACGCCAGTTTCAGCTATTATGCACGCAGGTATTGTTAATGCTGGTGGCGTGATTCTTACACGCTTTTCTCCGGTATTTAATGACGAAATAGCTATTTCACTGTTGTTAATTATTGCAAGCATTTCAGTATTGTTAGGTTCTGGAATCAGTCTTGTGCATGTTGATTACAAGAGACAACTTGTAGGTTCTACGATAAGTCAAATGGGTTTTATGTTAGTACAATGTGCGCTTGGAGCATATTCTGCGGCGATAGTACATTTAATATTGCATGGCGTGTTTAAAGCGACATTATTTCTACAATCGGGTTCTGTTGTTAAAAGATTTAACATCCCTACGCCTCCATCTGTTAAAAAGTCATATGGATGGCTTGTATTTGGTCGTCTACTAGCTATTCTTATAGCGATAATATTTTGGTTGAATAGTGATAGACATGCCTATGATATATTAAGCGCTCTTATATTAGCTTGGTCGTTAATGGTGTCATGGAATCAATTAGTTGCTTTTAGTCATGGACTCATCGGAAGAATTATCGGAATATGTATGATTATTGTTGTAGCACTTGTTTATATTATTACGCATCATTACTTCTTCACGACATTAAGTACTGTTGATATTCATATTGTTTCACCACCACTCATAAGTATTATTCTATCGATTGCTATTATAGTTTTCGGCAGTATGTTAAGCATATGGGTAGCACGGCGAAGAGAATCAAAGGCATTTGCGAAGTTATACCTGTGGCTTATTAAAGTAGGAGAGGCTAAAACCCAATCTATAGAAAGTCATCCCTCATATTTAAAAAGATTTTAATAAAGGAGGATAGAAATTATGCTTCAATCAGATATCAATGAATTAGTTAATCAGGCTAAACGTGTGATTACCCCTTTATCACCGATTTCAACATTTGCTGCACGTAATCCGTGGGAGGGGCTAGAAGATGCTTCGTTTGATCAAGTGGCACATTGGTTAAAAAGTATAGGGGATATTGACATTTATCCTAATGCGTCTTCCATTCACAGAGCGATTAGTAATAAAGAAATAGATTTAAAAGTATTTGAAGAACGGTTGGATGAAAATCGTGCGCATTATAATAATAGTTCACTATCTGACAGTGATATCAACACATATATTCACAGAGCGAAAAATTTAAAAACGATTGAAGAAGGTTACTTTGATACAAAAGATAACGAGAAACTGGAAAAATGGGTGCAAACTTATTTTAAGGATTATAAGAAAAAAGATGATGTGATAGCGCAAAGTGCTAGTGTTTTCACAAAGGAAGGTACACGACTTATTGATATTTTAGATGCTCATATGATTAAGTGGTCTAAATTATATGTTGATGACTTTCAATCAAGTTGGACCATGCCAAAAAGAGAAAAAGGGTTCTATCATGCTTGGCAACGTTTAGTTAAACATGATCCGCTATTCACAAAAAAACAACGACTTACTTTAGTACATCTGCCAAATCAAGCAACCGAAGCAATAGAGTACGCCTTTCAAGAATTAGGGGTAAAAGAAGAATATCGACAATCATATATTGAGAGTCATTTATTATCTTTACCAGGTTGGGCTGGAATCATGTATCATCGGTCACAGACACATAGTAATGATGATTACTTATTAACAGACTATGTTGCGATTCGTCTCTCAATTGAGATGGCACTTTTAAAGGACCACCATACAACCTTATTAAAAAAATCTATATATCTTCAAAAAAAGTTAGAGCAAATACGTTATTTGCTATTTAACATACAAATGAATGTTGAGCAGTGGTTAAATCTATCATCTAAAAAGCAACAAGCATACATTGAATTGGGGACACGATTCAGCCCGTTTTATTTTAAAAAGTTATGGTTAGATGCATGGGAAGAAACGCATGAACGTCGCTTGGTTGATGAAGTTTATCGTGTTCCAACCGAAGATACTAATCAAGCAAAAGCAAAAGTACAACTTGCGTTTTGTATTGATGTACGATCCGAACCGTTTAGAAGACATTTAGAAAGTGAAGGGCCTTTTGAAACAATAGGAATTGCTGGGTTCTTTGGTCTGCCAATTCAAAAAGAAGTACTTGATGAGCAATTTGCACATCCATCTTTACCAGTGATGGTAGAACCTGCATATCGTATTAAAGAATATGCTGATCAACATGAAATGAAAATTTATAATCAACAACAACATACACTTACATCTATGTTTTATAACTTTAAATTAATGAAAAACAACGTCTTGCCAAGTTTACTTTTACCAGAATTAAGTGGTCCTTTTTTAAGTATTGCGACTATAGCTAACACAATTTTTCCTAAAAAAGCACAACGTATTGTGCATCGATTCTCACAAAAATGGCTACGTAAACCAACAGGTAAGTTAACTATTCAGCGTGAGCAAGATGCGTATTCAAAACTACCTATCGGCTTTACTTTAGATGAACAGATTCAATTTTCCAAAAAAGCATTACAATTAATGGACTTAACAGATGATTTTGCCCCACTTATTGTTCTATGCGGACACGGTAGTGAATCACATAATAATCCCTATCATGCTTCATTAGAATGCGGTGCTTGCGGCGGTGCCTCGAGTGGATTCAATGCGAAATTATTAGCAGTAATGTGTAATCAAGAAAATGTTAGACGTGGATTAGTGATGGAAGGAATCGATATTCCAAGACATACAGTGTTTATAGCTGCTGAACATCAAACGTCAGTTGATGAGTTAGAGTATATTTATGTTCCACCATTAACTACAGAAGCTCAAAATGCCTTTGACGAACTTAAGTGTGTGATGCCAAAAGTATCTTATAAAGCTAATTTAGAACGTTTGGCATCATTGCCAAATATAAAAAAAACTGACCAAAATCCTAAAGCTGAAGCGCATCGTCACGCTAGCGATTGGAGTGAGGTTCGTCCAGAATGGGGCCTAGCACGAAATGCTGAATTCATTATTGGGAAACGTCAAATCACTCAAAATAGTAACCTAGAGGGACGGGCATTTCTTCATAATTATGATTGGACAAAGGATGAAGACGGTGAGATTTTAAATACAATTATTTCTGGGCCGGCACTAGTAGCACAATGGATTAATTTACAATACTACGCCTCAACTGTGGCACCTCATTATTATGGAAGCGGTAGTAAAACAACGCAAACTGTGACAAGTGGTGTAGGTGTCATGCAAGGAAATGCTAGTGATTTAATGTATGGCTTACCATGGCAGTCAGTAATGCTGAATGATAAAGAGGCGTATCACGCACCTATTAGGCTTTTAATTGTTATTCAAGCGCCAGATGCATATATTCAACGTTTGTTAAAACATCATGATCATTTTAGACAAAAGGTTGATCATCAATGGATAAGACTTGCTAGTATTGATGAAAATAATAGTTGGAAAGACTGGTAGAAAATACTCGGTGAGATTAACAATTAAAGATTCATTAGAAGAAATTAAGTTTTTTGATTATTTCAGTTTAATGTTAAACTATAAGTAATCAAGAAATAGGAGTCGCCCAGTTATGAAAAAGACGAAAGGTATTTATGAATCTGAAATTAGTAAAGCCATTACGCAATGGGAAAAAGATTTTTTAGGGAGAGGTTCTTTGTCTGTAAAAACAGACATTCTTCGTGATATGGTGATTGTTAGTTTACAAGGCATTTTGACACCTGCTGAATATCGCGTGTGTAAAACAAATGAAGGGCTTTTAAATATTAAACGTACACGTTCTGAACTTGTAGAGTCTGGTGAAGAGGACTTGAGTCGCATTATTAAAGATTTGACTGGACTTAATGTGAAAAGTTTTCATAGTGATTTAAGTACTATAACCGGTGAACGCGTAATGATTTTTAAGTTGGAAGATCGTTTTGATAAAGCATTACATGAGTAATAAATTATTTAACGGTACTATCTTTAATAGATAGTGCTGTTTTATTTTAAATGCAAAAAGTCATTAAAGAAGATGAATAGACGATAACCTATACCCATTAAATTTGGAATCATAATCATAGTAGCGATGAGTTTATCTGATTTAAAGCCAATGATACATAAAATAATTGGAATTATGTAAAGAATAAACAACCATACTAACAACGTATCAAAGTCTGGATGTAATGGAATAAAAAAACGAATTAAGGTAATAAGGAGCGCAATATAAATCAATATTTTTTTAGTAAACAATATGTCGCCTCCTCATTAAAATTATATTTTATGTTAAATCACATTATACATTATTGTATATGTAATGAGTATGATATTTTAAAGACATTTAAAGTATTCAAGTAAATGTTTGTTAAGTAAAATTAATGATAAAACACTGATATAGTGTAAAATGAGAAAGAATGATTATGTTTGAGGTGCGAAGACATATTTCGTATTCAAAAGAAGACAAAATAACTTAACTGAACCATATTAAAGAAATAGGTGTTGATATGAATTTTAAATATATGAATATAGCAAAAGGGATAATCCCAATTTTAATATGCATGATTATTCTTTTAAGCTTTATCGCTACTCATGTGCTAGCGCATAATCAGTGGTTGGGAATGGTTGATCTTAGCGTGCAAGAGTGGTTTAGTAAACAATTTGGGGATCCTAATAGAGTGTTTGGACATGGTTTCATCAACAACATAATGACGTTTTGCGCTACCTTTGGTGATGTTAAGACTATATTAATTGTGGCTATCCTTATTGCAGTGCTACTCATGTTTTACAAGAAGGTTCAACAAGCAATATGGCTAATCATAACGATGACTAGTGGCGCATTGATTAATTATTTAATTAAGCAAACGATTGAAAGGTCAAGGCCTGAGAATCATTTAAGTATTGATACAGGATGGTCTTTTCCTAGTGGGCATTCTAATATTAATACGTTATTCTTTTTAATGATTATGATCATTATTATCCCATTAATCCGACAGCGTGCTTTTAAATTTATAATCACAATTTTAAGTATTGTATTTTGGATTAGCGTTTTAATAAGTAGACTGTATTTTCATGCACACTATTTTTCTGACGTTGTAGGAGGCGTAAGTTTAGCGATTATTTGGGTATCGTTATTTATATTAGTGTCACCTTTATTAAATTTTTGGGGGAAAAGTAAGTGAAAGTAGCTTGAAAAATTTTAAAATATCAATTTTTAGACGGTCTTGAGAGTGCAGGGCGTCTATTTTATATCAACATCTACATAAATAGGAGTGAATGTAAAAATGAAAGTTAAATCACCACAATCAATCTACTTAAAAGGACATCGTCAACAAGCTGTATTGTTATTACATTCTTTTACGGGAACTGTACGTGATGTAAAACATTTAGCACAACAGTTAAATGAAGAGGGGTTTACTTGTTACGTTCCTAGTTATCCAGGGCACGGTTTGCCGCTTAAGGAATTTACTAAACACAATATTAATGATTGGTGGGAACAAGTTACTTCAGCATATCAATTTTTAAGAAATGAAGGATATAGCAGAATTAATGTGACAGGCGTATCATTAGGTGGATTATTTACTTTAAGGTTGGCTGAACATTTTAATTTAGAACGTATAGCTGTGATGTCAGCCCCACATAAAAAGCGTGAAAGCGAGATTGCTTGGCGTCTTGAAAGGTATGGGCATCGAATGAATGAAATTTTGAGTTTGAGCGAAGAGGAGCGTCGTCACCAAATGGAAACCATCTTGTCCTATGATAAAGAAATTGAAGTATTTCAAGGTGTAATTGATGAAATTATGGCTTGTCTTGCAAATATTACAGTACCAGTGAATATTATGTATGGCGATGAAGATGACCCATTATATGCTCAAAGTGCGCAATACATTTATGATAATGTAAATAGTCAAGATAAAGAACTTCTCAAATTTGAAAAAAGTGGTCATCTTATGACATACGGTGATTATGCATACAAAGTAGAACAATCTATTATCCAATTTTTCAGTAAATAAAGGAGTGTAGGAATATGAAACGTACATTTTTATTAACTTATACAACTGTATCAGGAAAAACATATACGGAATTTAAAACATTTGAAAATGGTCCTGATTACGATACATGTGTATCGCGAATCATAGATGAATTTGATGAATTGGCATACTTATATATTAAAAAAGATGTTGTACATTATATTAATGTTGATCACATTGAAAGTCTAGACATTGAAGAAGTGACAGAGGGACAACACATTACTTATGATTTTGAATAAAAATACAGCAACAATCCATAAATATCAAAAAATGTGTATTTCATTATTCTGACAATATATAGGTACATTGCACATAAAATAAACTCATGATAGAGTAGGACTTAAGCATTTTAACACTTTAGCGCTTTAAAGGGAGTTGGTAATTTGAGTGGTCATTCACAATGGAAAACGTCTACCGGTTTTATATTAGCTAGCGCAGGTTCTGCAATAGGGTTGGGTGCAATGTGGAAGTTCCCATATATGGCAGGTATATATGGCGGTGGCGCTTTTCTTTTAATGTTTTTAATTTTTACTATATTTGTAGGACTACCACTGTTAATTATGGAATTTACGGTAGGTAAAATGGGGCGTACATATACAACGCAAATATATAAGAAATTAACGGGAAAGAAATGGCTTAATATTATCGGGTGGAATGGTAATTTAGCCGTATTTATATTATTTGGTTTTTATAGTGTTATTGGTGGTTGGATTATTATATATATAGGTTATGTCATAGCACAAATCGCGATTTTTAAATCAAGTACGCTGACAAATATTCAATTTGAAACAATTATTAGTAATCCATGGTTGACTGTTTTAGGTCAAGGCATATTTATTTTGATAACAATGGTAATTGTTATGTTAGGTGTTGAAAAAGGTTTAGAAAAAGCTTCTAAAATAATGATGCCTCTATTATTTATCTTTTTAATTATTGTTGTAGCACAATCTTTAACTTTAGAAGGTGCTTTAGAAGGTGTACGTTATATACTGCAACCTCGAGTTGAAGATATGTCTATTCAAGGGGTACTATTTGCGTTAGGGCAATCGTTTTTTACGCTGTCTCTAGGTACAACCGGAATGATTACTTATGCAAGTTATGCACCTAAAAATATGATGATAAAGTCTTCAGCACTTTCAATTGTCGTAATGAATATTTTAATTTCTGTCTTGGCTGGATTAGCTATATTTCCTGCGCTTAAAACATTTGGTTACCAACCCCAAGAAGGCCCTGGCTTATTATTTAAGGTCTTACCACTAGTGTTTAGCGAAATGACTTTTGGTACATTCTTTTACTTTATATTTTTACTATTATTCTTATTTGCGGCATTAACGTCTTCTATATCATTATTAGAGTTAAATGTATCTAATTTTACTAAAAATGATAATAGTAAAAGACAAAAAGTGGCAATCATAGGTAGTATACTTGTATTTATCATTAGTATCCCAGCAACATTATCTTTTAGTAGTCTAAGTCATTTGCGTTTTGGCGCTGGTACTATATTTGATAATATGGATTTTATTGTATCTAATATTCTTATGCCATTAGGGGCATTAGGAACAACATTGGTGGTTGGCCAATTACTAGATAAAAAATTATTAAAAGAAAGCTTTGGGAAAGACAAATTCAACCTATTTTTACCGTGGTATTATTTAATTAAGTTCGTCATGCCCATTGTCATTATTTTAGTATTTATAGTTCAATTATTTTAAATCATTGAGACGTTATTGATAAAACTAAAACAAACGGTCAATTCCATTTTTTAGTGGAGTTGACCGTTTTACTATATAAAGAATGCTATGTAGTTGATTCGAAATATCTAACACCATTAAACGAGCGAATGTTTAACTATAATCTTAAATTGTTTTCTTAAGATCAAGTTAATGAATGTTAAATAGAAGTGTCTATATCTTCTAAAGTAACATCTTGTTTTTGTAATTCATTCATTAACTTTTGCGACATAGTTGAATTAGTAATAATTACATTTTTGAACTCACAATTCTTGAATTTTACATCTTTAAATGTTGTTCCTTCAATTTCTACATTTTTAAAAGAAACGTTTTTAAAAATAATATCAGTCCATTTTACGCTACGAATGAGATTGCTATCGAACATTACATTTTGGAATAAAGTGTTATTAAATACGGATTGATCAAATGGTGTATTCACAAATGTTGAATCTTTAAATTGGTTTTTATAAAAATGAACATCTTCGAAAATACAATTATTAAACCCACACGTTGTAAATTTACAATTACAAATTGCTTCTATATTCTTAAAAATACCTTCATTAAAATTACAGTTTTTAAAGCGACTTTTATTAACCTCTAATTCATCATACATAGAATTTCTAAAACTAGATGATGTGTAACGAAGATTCTTATAATTTTCATTGGTAAATACAGATAAAGATAAATCTTGTTTCGTCATAATTAAAGCAGCTCCTTATCATTTCTAGTGTATGTAATTCGATAACGTTTATCGATGTGCTAGCTTATTTACCCCTATCATAACACTTTCGTTAAGTATTCTCATATGAACGTAATCAATTATAAAAATAAAAATACTTATTTTAAATAATGTTTAAATTACAAATTGATTGTACGTTTTTCAGAAATTGCAAAAACAATGTCCATAAGTTATAATTCATATCTGATAAGTAAGGATTAGCGCTAACATAAATAAAGAAAGTGGGTTAAGTTCAGTGATACTCATTGTTGTCATCTGAACCAAAAATAATGATTGCATACGATTTGATAGGACAAACTCCATTAGTTTTATTAGAAAGCTTTAGTGACGAGAATGTTAAAATATACGCCAAACTTGAGCAATTTAATCCTGGAGGTAGCATCAAAGACCGTCTGGGGAAGTACTTAATTGAAAAAGCAATAGACGAAGGACGACTTAAAGAAGGGGATACAATAGTCGAAGCGACTGCTGGTAATACAGGTATTGGACTTGCTATTGCCTCTAATCGGCACAAAGTAAAATGTATCATCTTTGCTCCAGAAGGATTTGCAGAAGAAAAAATTTCAATTATGAAAGCATTGGGTGCAGATGTTAGACGTACTCCCAAAGTTGAGGGAATGACTGGCGCACAGCAAGAGGCGTTGGCATACGCAACACGATATGGATATTTATATATGAATCAATTCGAAACTAAAGATAATCCTGGGGCATATACACAAACACTTGCCAAACAACTCACAGATGAACTTTCACATATTGATTATTTTGTGGCAGGTGTTGGTTCCGGTGGTACCTTTACAGGAGTTGCACAACACTTAAAAACTTATGATGTAAAAAATTATATTGTAGAACCAGAAGGCTCTGTCTTAAATGGTGGTGTCAGTCATCCTCATGCAACTGAAGGGATTGGTTCTGAAAAGTGGCCATCATTTTTAGAAAAAGAATTAGTAGATGGTATTTTTACTGTTGCTGATAACGATGCTTTTAATAATGTTAAGCTTGTTGCGAATAAAGAAGGATTGTTAGTTGGTAGTTCTTCGGGAGCGGCATTACAAGGAGCATTGGAATTAAAAAAAAGCATTCAAACTGGTGTGATTGTTACCATCTTTCCAGATGGGAGCGATCGATACATGTCCAAACAAATATTCAACTATAAGGAGAGTTTTAATAATGAATAAAAAAACGCAAATGATACATGGGGGACATACGACAGACAACTATACTGGAGCAGTGACAACACCTATTTATCAAACAAGTACTTATTTACAAGATGATATTGGGGATTTAAGACAAGGGTACGAATATTCACGTACTGCAAATCCTACACGTGCGTCTCTTGAAAGTGTTATTGCTAATTTAGAACATGGTAAGCATGGTTTTGCTTTTGGTTCAGGAATGGCAGCAATTAGTGCAGTTATCATGTTATTAGATAAAGGAGATCACTTAGTTCTTAATTCTGATGTTTATGGTGGCACATATCGTGCATTAACTAAAGTATTTACTCGCTTTGGTATAGACGTAGATTTTGTTGATACAACTAAAATTGAAAACATTGAACAATATATTAAACCTGAAACTAAAATGTTATATGTAGAAACACCTTCAAATCCATTATTACGTGTGACTGATATTAAAGCATCAGCAAAAATTGCGAAAAAATATGATTTGATATCCGTAGTCGATAATACATTTATGACACCTTACTACCAAAATCCTTTAGACTTTGGTATTGATATCGTATTGCATTCGGCTACTAAATATATTGGAGGTCATAGTGATGTTGTAGCTGGTCTTGTTGCTACTGCTGATGATGCCTTAGCAGAACGTCTAGGCTTTATTTCAAATTCTACAGGTGGTGTACTTGGACCTCAAGATAGCTATTTATTAATCAGAGGTATTAAAACGCTAGGTCTAAGAATGGAACAAATAAACCGAAACGTTGAAGGTATCGTTCAAATGTTACAAAAGCATCCTAAAGTTCAACAAGTATTCCATCCTAGTATTAAGGAACATATGAACTATACTATACATCAAAATCAAGCAAGTGGTCATACAGGGGTAGTATCTTTTGAAGTTAAGGATACAGAAGCGGCTAAACAAGTGATTCACGCAACAAACTATTTTACACTGGCAGAGAGTTTAGGGGCAGTAGAAAGTCTAATTTCTGTACCGGCACTTATGACGCATGCATCCATTCCATCAGATGTAAGAGCCAAGGAAGGTATTACGGATGGTCTCATTCGTTTATCTATTGGTATTGAAGACACAGAAGACTTAGTTAATGATTTAGAACAAGCCCTAAATACTTTGAGGTAATATCGCTTAGTTAGAGATTAAGATGATGAAATAAAACGTTTTGCATCTTAATCTCTTGTTTTATATTTACTATTGAGTTGTGTAATTTCCACAATTTTTTATATAAGTAACCAATTTTAGAACATAATTTTTCGGAATATTAATTAATTTTGGAAAAATCAAAAAAGCGTGTTGACGGTACGACATCAATTCAATATAATGCAAATATTCAGATAATTTTAATCGGAAATCGGAGGGAGAGATTAGGTGATTGAATTCAAAAATGTTAACAAAGTTTTTCACAAAAAAAGAGAAACTATTCAAGCTTTGAAAAATGTATCATTTAAGATCGACCAACATGATATTTTTGGTGTGATTGGCTATAGTGGTGCTGGTAAGAGTACATTAGTTCGGTTAGTCAATCAACTTGAGACAGTATCAGATGGTCAAGTTATTGTTGATGGTCATGAGATTGATACATATAAAGAAAAAGATTTGCGTCATATTAAAAAAGATATCGGTATGATCTTTCAACATTTCAATTTGCTTAATTCTAAATCAGTCTATAAAAATGTTGCAATGCCACTTATTTTAAGTAAGACAAATAAGAAAGAAATTAAGGAAAAAGTTGACGAAATGTTAGAATTTGTAGGGCTTGCTGATAAAAAAGATCAATTTCCAGATGAACTATCAGGTGGACAAAAACAACGTGTTGCCATTGCAAGAGCATTAGTAACGCATCCTAAAATATTATTATGTGATGAAGCGACAAGTGCTCTGGATCCAGCTACTACAAGCTCAATTTTAAATTTATTAAGTAATGTGAATCGAACATTTGGTGTGACGATTATGATGATTACACATGAAATGAGCGTAATTCAAAAAATTTGTCATCGTGTAGCTGTCATGGAAAATGGCGAAGTGATAGAAATGGGAACAGTTAAAGATGTCTTTAGTCATCCACAAACGAATACTGCAAAAAATTTCGTTTCGACGGTGATTAACACTGAGCCTTCAAAAGAGTTACGAGCCTCTTTTAACACGAGAAAGGATTCAAATTTCACAGATTATAAACTGTTTTTAGACTCCGAACAAATTCAATTGCCAATATTGAATGAGCTTATCAACGAGCATCATCTTAACGTTAACGTATTATTTTCTTCTATGTCAGAAATACAAGATGAAACCGTTTGTTATTTGTGGTTGAGATTTGAGCATGATGAGTCTTTTAATGATTTTAAACTTACTGATTACCTTTCAAAACGACATATTCGGTATGAGGAGGTTATATAAATATGTTTGGTTCAAGTTTAGATTCATCTCAATTATTACAAGCTCTATACGAAACATTGTATATGGTGACAGTATCGCTTGTAATCGGTGCTTTGATTGGTATACCTCTTGGCATCTTGTTGGTGGTAACTAGAAAAAACGGTATATGGTCGAATACGATATTGCATCAAGTATTAAATCCTATCATTAATATTTTAAGATCAATTCCGTTCATAATTTTATTAATAGCCATAGTGCCTTTTACTAAATTGCTAGTTGGAACATCTATCGGTACAACAGCAGCCATAGTACCACTCACGGTTTATGTAGCACCTTATATCGCACGCTTAGTAGAAAATTCATTACTGGAAGTCGATGACGGGATTATTGAGGCAGCTAAAGCAATGGGTGCATCACCTCTTCAAATTATACGTTATTTTTTATTGCCGGAAGCACTTGGTTCATTAATTCTAGCTATAACTACAGCTATTATTGGTCTCATCGGTAGTACAGCAATGGCTGGTGCTGTTGGTGGTGGCGGTATAGGTGATTTGGCTTTAGTGTATGGTTATCAACGGTTCGATACCATTGTTATTGTGATTACAGTCATTGTACTTATTATTATTGTTCAAATTATACAAACGTTAGGTAACTTTATCGCTAGGGTTATCCGTAGAAATTAAAATACTAGTAAGGGTTTTATAAATATTTAGGGGGAATTCATTTATGAAAAAGATTTTAAGTTTTTTAATTGTTGCAATTTTAGTTTTAGCAGCATGTGGTGGTAACAATGGTAAAAAGGTAACCATAGGTGTTGCATCCAACGACACGAAGGCTTGGGAAAAAGTTAAAGAATTAGCTAAAAAAGATGATATTGATTTAGAAATCAAGCACTTTTCAGATTACAATGTCCCGAACAAAGCGCTTAGTGACGGGGATATCGATTTAAATGCCTTCCAACACTTTGCTTTTTTAGATCAATATAAAAAAGCTCATAAAGATACCAATATTGAAGCACTTAGCACTACTGTATTAGCTCCATTAGGTATTTATTCAGATAAAGTTAAGAACATTAAAGATGTTAAAAAAGGTGCGCAAGTTGCTATTCCGAATGATGTATCTAACCAAGCTCGAGCACTTAAGTTATTAGAATCTGCAGGTTTAATTAAGCTTAAGAAGAACTTTGGATTAAACGGAACAACAAAAGATATTGAAAGTAATCCTAAAGATTTAAAAATTAAAGCTGTTGATGCACAACAAACAGCGCGTGCACTTTCTGATGTGGATATATCAGTTATCAATAACGGTGTTGCAACAAAAGCAGGAAAAGATGCTAAAAAGGATCCTATTTATTTGGAAAAAGCAAGTTCAGATGCAGTAAAACCATATATTAATGTTGTAGCTGTCAACTCTAAAGACAAAGATAATAAAACCTACAAAAAAATTATAGAACTTTATCATTCAAAAGAAGCTCAAAAAGCATTAAAAGAAGACACTAAAGACGGTGAAAAACCAGTAGATCTTTCTAAAAAGGAAATCGAAGAAATCGAAAATGAGTTGGCAAAAAAATAATATAAAGTTTTAGCGCAACATTCATAATATAGAAATTTTCAGTCTAGAATTCCAGTTATATGTGTTGGTTGCAAAACAATTTTATAGTCAATGACAAAGTTGAAGATATATTTCTATATCTTTCATGGCATTTCACCTTTTTGAAGTGGGATAAAGAATCCATAGCGAATTCTACTCCTACTTCTTTTTTTATTCGAAATGTTGAATTTAGATTCTAGAAATAAGCGTCTGTCTATTTAATATTAATTTGAAAATAGAAAAAATTACATTCGAAATTGTAAATATAAGGAGCAAAACCATATTAATAATATTTGTAATAAAAAAGACATTGTAATTGACTGCAAAATGTATTAAATTGGACAAATGCAAATATGTTTGAGCGTAGCCCTATTTTTTATTTAAAATAATATTTGTAATCAGAATGTCATCTAAAGCAAACATGCTATACATAATTAAAGAGTATAATATCTTTGTATTGTTAAAACGTGAATAAGCAAAACTAAAGTAGAGGAGGATTTCAAGTGCAAAAAAAATATATTACTGCCATTATAGGAACAACTGCCCTTAGCGCATTGGCATCAACTCATGCACAAGCTGCAACAACGCATACAGTAAAAAGTGGAGAATCTGTATGGTCAATTTCCCACAAATATGGGATTAGTATTGCTAAATTAAAATCACTTAATGGATTGACTTCCAATTTAATATTCCCTAATCAAGTATTGAAAGTATCAGGCTCATCTTCAAGAGCAACGTCAACAAATAGTGGCACAGTTTACACAGTTAAAGCTGGAGATTCATTATCTTCTATTGCTGCAAAATACGGTACAACGTATCAAAAAATCATGCAACTTAATGGGTTAAATAACTATCTTATTTTCCCCGGACAAAAGTTGAAAGTTTCTGGTAAAGCGACGAGTTCCAGTCGTACAAAAGCTAGTGGGTCTAGTGGTCGTACTGCAACATATACTGTTAAATATGGAGATTCACTATCTGCAATTGCTAGTAAATATGGGACAACGTATCAAAAAATTATGCAATTAAATGGACTAACTAATTTCTTTATCTATCCTGGACAGAAGTTAAAAGTGCCTGGTGGTAGTTCTAGTAGCTCATCTTCTAATAATACTAGATCAAATGGTGGCTATTATTCACCAACTTTTAACCATCAAAACTTGTATACTTGGGGACAATGTACATGGCACGTATTTAATAGACGTGCTGAAATAGGAAAAGGTATCAGTACATACTGGTGGAATGCAAATAATTGGGACAATGCATCAGCTGCTGATGGATATACTATTGATTATCGCCCTACAGTAGGCTCAATTGCACAAACTGACGCTGGTTACTATGGTCACGTAGCGTTTGTAGAGCGTGTGAATAGCGATGGAAGTATTTTAGTTTCAGAAATGAACTGGAGTGCAGCTCCTGGAAATATGACATATAGAACAATTCCAGCTTATCAAGTGAGAAATTACAAATTTATTCATTAAGAAAATTGTTTAACAATATATAACTATCAAATTAAGCCCATTGATGATTGGATTAAGGATCATCGATGGGCTTATTAATAGTTTTATAAAGATGCTACCAAATCTTTATAATATCGGAAAAAGTGACTATTTTAACAAGTCTAAGCTTTGCATAAGTTGTTTGTAATTATTCACTGCGGCGTTATATTTTAAAGTGTCTTTATTTTTCACTTCTTGTAGTGGGTACTCAATGATGTTAATCATATGTTTTGATAAACTATCAATATCATTTTTTTCAATGAGATAGCCATTTATTCCGTTTTGAATAATTTCACTTGGACCGTAACGAACGTTATAAGATAGGACTGGACACCCCATTTCTATACTTTCCATAAGTGTTAAGCCAAATCCCTCATATTGACTTGTAAGTAGAGAGGCTTTAGAATTTTTAAATTCTTGTAAAGGTTGATTGGTATATTTAAATATTTTAACTTTATCCGATAATTTTAATTCTGAAATCAAAGTATGCATCAATGGAATTTGATTATCTTCATCTCTACCAAATAAATGTAATTCTGTTTGGTAACCACTTTGCAAAAACTTGTGATAAGCTCTAATAATATGATCAATCTGTTTCTCTGCGCTAAAACGTCCTATATATATAAAGCGATTTTGATTGTTTGAGGAATCTTGTTCTACCTCTGTATCTAATTCGATAAAATGTGGTACTAGTTGAAATTGGTCGTCACTTATAGGGAGATGTTGCTGTATATCGTGCTTTTGTTGGTGAGTGAGAACAATATACTTATAAACATTTTTCGATTGATTTAAAGCAAATCGATATGATTTTTTTATTTGGTCCCCTGATAAATGCGAGCTATGTAAAACAAGAATGTTTTTTGTTTGGTGCGTTTGCTTAAGTAATGGCTTATCTAAAAATCGAGCATCATTAAAGACGATATCTTGATCTTTGAATCTATTCTGAAAATAAAACTGAGCTAACAATTTATCGTTTTTAAAGGTCTTATAAAGTTTTTTATTTCTATATATTTCTACGCCATTAATTTTGCTGTTTGGTTTAGTTTTAAAATATCTCTTGCAGTACATAGAGCCCTCAGTATCAAATAATTCGTCACTATGTTTTAAAGAAGAGTCATCATAATAATATTCTTTTCTATGAAGTTGGCCGTATAAATTATATTGATGGCGCTCATATTTCAATCCTGATGTGGGAGAAATGAAGTCCTCATATTCAAGAACATTAGACTGTCCATAATACTTTCGAGATCTCACATGACATTCATTATTATAATAATGAATAAGATCACTCTTTTTTCCTCGCCTATCAATAAGTCCTTTAATCTTTCTAGGTGTTTTAATGTATTTTGGATTCCTAGTAATCAATGTTTTTGGGACTTTAAAAAGTTTGAAATTTGATAACCATTCATACATATTTTCGAATTGTATATTTTCTGCAACTTTGTTTTCTTGTCTGTATTTTTTATAAATACTAGGATAATTACCATGATAATTAGTGGTGAGAATTTTACTTGGAATTTTAAATTCTTCATCTAACAGTTTAATTCGTCTGAGTAAAGCTTGAGTCCTACCACCATGGGATAATGGGAGGGTGGTTGTTACTGTGTATATCATAATTAATTCTCCTTTATTTCAAACTTAAATTATTAGAAAAGTTGTATAAATTGTTAATTACTCATGATAAACATTTTTATGAAAATTACAAGAATTTTAATAACTATTCAGTATTTGTACTATATAACCGTGTTGATGATTAGTATTAAATGCAATGCTTTGTCACACTATTTTATAATTGTTTAATTTGTTTAAAATAAAAAAGAGGTGAGGAAGAATTTTTAAACTCTTCATCTCCTCACCCCTTACTTTAAGATGACTAGTTTAAAAATGATTAAAACGATATTTTAAAACTAGTCATCTCATACGAATATATTTTAATGTTTGGCAACTTATTTTTTCTCAAAAAATTTAATTATCAGTTTTAATTTGTTTAGTGATAGTCATATTCATCTCTAACTTTTTTAAAACTTGTAAATAAGCGTACCCCGTTGATTGCAAATGATCCAAGTGCACTTAACTTACGAAGTTTAGATGCGGATTTAATAGAAATGTAAAAATCAATGATTGTTCCTAGTGCGCTTAGACCTAATGATAAATAGACAAGTTGTTTATTCTTAGCATTATAGCGAATCCCGTTATAACCATCTACAATGAATCCTGCTACGTTGAATAATCTTGATAAACGTGAAGTGTTTGCTTGTTTAGCCATAAATAATGATTCCCTCCGTATACCATACTTATTTTGAAGAATAAAATATTCGAATGTATGGTTAAATGTCATATTTTCAATTAAAAGTAGTTTAGTTAAATCATGTAGTAACTTATTTATGATAACATAATACTAAATATAAGTATGAAATTGAAGATATTTATTATGAATAGGGATGAATTGATGAATGATTAAATGTGTTTGCTTAGTTGAAGAAAAGAATCATCAGTTACTACTTGTACAAGTTCGACATAGAGATAAGTATTATTTCCCGGGTGGTAAAATTGATGAGGGTGAGAGTCTTGTGGAAGCTTTACAAAGAGAATTGAAGGAAGAATTGCGCTTAGAATTAGCTAAAGATGAACTAGAATTTATTGGAACTATTGTCGGAGAAGCCTATCCACAACCTAATATGTTGACTGAACTTAATGGATTCAAAGTTAATCGAGCTATAGATTGGTCAAAAGTTGAAACCGATCATGAAATTACTGACATGAAATGGTTCGATATCAATGACAGTGAAAACATAGCGCCTGCAGTAAATACTTGGATTAAGGAATTTATCAATCATTAATAGATAGGAGTTAAATATTAACATCATATTGCGCAACTTAATTTCTATTGATGTGAAGTTTTGATAATATCAAGTTTATGAAAGATCGTTAATTAAGTATTTAAACCGTACTCATCATAGAATCCATTAGACTAACCTAGTTGTGCAGGTACATAGATGACTGAATCTTTCTGAGTGGAAAGATTAATGGCTAGACAGTATATGAAAACACCTGTTTGCTATATTATTTTGATAATGCATTATAGAAAGTTAATGTTGAGGATAAGTTGTCGGCGAAAAATGAGTAAGTTGTTACACAGATGATATATATTTTTTCATGGGTTAAAGAATTTACGTACACTATCAAATATTAAAAATAAGAACATGACGAATATTTATTAAAAATGCAATTACTTTAAATTAGATCTATACATTAAGAATAATATTAAACATCCCATCGCCATATAATAATTAAGTTAAACTGTTTGATCATAAACGCTCGCTATAATTATTTAAAGGCGGTGGGAATATTTTATTTATTTTGTTGATTCGTAAGAGTCTTCTTTTGACTGACATGTTTAATCATAAATGCTGTAATCCATGCAGTAATGGGAATGCTAATTGCAACGGCGATGCCACCAAGTAAAATAGCTATAAATTCCTGTGTGAATATTTTCGAATTAATGATGTGTCCAAATGAATAATGTAATTTAAAGAACCAGAAGAATAAAGTTAATTGTCCTCCGAAAAATGCTAAATAAATGGTATTGGCAGAAGTTGCTAATATCTCTCTACCCACGCGCATACCAGACTGAAATAATTGATGCTGATTTAAATTAGGGTTAGTCTCATATAGTTCATACATAGGGGAACTAATTGTTATTGCTAAATCAATGACTGCTGCTATCACTGCAAGAACAATTGTAAATACCATAAACTGTACCATATTAATACCAATATTCATTGAATACACATATGTTTCATCCTGCTGTTCGGTTGCAAAACCTTGTAAGTGCCCCATCTCAACTGAAAAGTATATCATGAGTATTAATATGAGTATTGTTGCTAAAGTACCTAGAAAAGCTGCTTGTGTTTTGACGTTATAACTATTTAATACAAATAAATTAATTGCGGCTATGATAAAGCAAAATATAAATGTGACAAGATAGATTGGTACACCATATATAATTAAAAGAATACTTATTACAAGAATGATAAAGTTTAAAAACAAAGTAAAAAAAGAAATGAGTCCTTTCTTACCTCCGAAAATAACCATTATCAACAATAATAAGAAACCTAAAATAGTAATTGCACTCATTGATTAACACCTCGCAGTTTAAGCCATAGTTCCATTAAAGCAATTGTTATAGGAATAGTTAAAACGATGCCTATCCCACCAGTTAATGCTCGAGCAATTTCTAATGACCAATTCATCGAAATAGTATAAGTAATAGTGTTAGCATTTTTTAAATAAATTAGAAACATAGGTAAGCTACCAGATAGATATGAAAAGAGTAGTATGTTAGTCATTGTTCCCATTATATCCTGACCGATATGTCTTCCGGCAAGAGCCCAACGTTTCATTGATATTTGAGGGCTACGTTGTAAAATTTCATACATCCCACTTGCTATAGTAATAGAAACGTCCATCACTGCTCCAAGTGTACCTATTAGTACGGAAGCTAGAAAGACATCTTTAGGAGGGAGAGTAAGGAAAGTGATTGTTTCGTATTTTATTCCATTTCCCCCAGTAAATTTGATGATGACTTCGGTAATTCCAACACATAAGAACGTACCAATCAGCGTACTTACAATAGTAATTAAGGTTCGGGTATGCCAACCTGTTACAAGTAGCAAAGTGAAAGAAGTGGAAATGATAATGGCACAAGTCATCAATAAGAATAAACTTATAGTCCCATATTGATTATGTATTAAAATAGCTCCCATAACGGTAATAGTATTAACGATAAGTGATAATATAGATTGAAGTCCTACTTTTTTTCCTACGACTAAAACAGTAAGTAAAAATAAGCCGGTTATTATGACAACAATAGTATCTCGTTTTTTCTCTATAATCGTTGCGTCTTTAGGATTTTTAGAAATATGTAAAACAACTTTGTCATTTTTGGAAAATGATTCTGAATCAGCTTGAGATTTCACATATTGGTGGGGAATCGTCGTTGTTTGCCCCTTGAATTCACCATTTAGAATCTTGAATGTTAGCTTCTCTTTGTATTTAATATCTTTATTTTTGTGCTCGTCTGTTACCTTTTGTGATTGGATATCAGTAATTTGAGTGATTTGTCCTATAGGCATATTATAAAATCTATCGTTAAAAAACGTGAATATTAACGTACCTAAAAATAGGCAACTAAAGATTATCATCATCCAAGTAAAAGGTATTTTAAAAAAATTCTTGGATTGCATCTTAAAACCTCAATTCTCAACTTAATAATCATATTGATATAGCGATTATACGACCTTTTATGATTGAACTCAAAAAGTTATCAATGAAATGTTGATGTCGAAGAGTGATAAAGTTTTACAAAGATAAGATGAATAATTAATATATATTAGATTTATTTAATAATGTGTAAATTAAATCCCATGCTACATTAATGTCGTTTTTCTTGTTATCTTTTCGCATAACTACACATAGCGTTCGTTTTAATTCTGTATGATTTAAAGGGATTTTAGTCCAATTTACGTGATTATATAGTAAACAATTTTGACTAGAAATAATAAATCCCTTATCATTACTCAAAATATGTTGCGCGAGTTTCATATCTGAAATCATTCGTACTTGTGCTTTAGTCTTTTCAATCAATTTACTTTTTATAGAGTTTGTCATTGGTTCGAGACAGTATAGTGATTGATTTGTAAATTGAGATAGCGGGGGATGTATAGTCATAGCTAGCGGATGTGATTTGGGCACATACATATGATAATTTTCTTCAAATAAAGGCATGACGCGTAAATGTGTTTCCCGTTCTAACACAGGAGTAAATTCAGTGATTGCAATATCCAACTGATTGGAAAGAATTTGATCTAATAATTTATCATGTATTGTAAGTTGCGGAATCATGGTACTGTTACTTTGTTGTTCAAATGTTTGAATTAGGGGAAGAATCATTTGAGAGGCATCACTTTCTTCATATCCAATATAAATTGTCTGTTGATTATGTGATGCGTGTTGTTGAAATGAGTGAATGGTTTTATCCATTAATTCTAGTATTTGAGTTGCCTGTGAGAGTAACTGTCTACCTTCAACAGTTAATATGATATTTCTACCACTTCTTTTAAATAATGTCACCCCCAATTCTTTTTCGAGTTGAGTGATTTGACGACTAATCGCAGACTGTGCAATGTTTAGTTCTAATGCTGCATCTGAAATATGCTCTCGACGTGCAACCTCTACAAAGTATCTAAGTTGTTTTATATCCATAGTTGATTTCCCTCCATTCAATAAAATAAATACTGTCTTATTCTAAACCTAGTATATCAGTATTTTTTGGAATCGTTCTAATAATTAGATGAATTTAATCTAATTTATATATTGAACAGATAAATAAATTACATTATAGTTATTACTATCAAACAAAATTGTCAGAAAATTCTAATAAGGGAGTGTGCATCATGTACAATGAGAAATTAAAAAAGGGACTATACGATTATCGTGAAGAGCATGATGCGTGTGGTATTGGATTTTATGCCAATATGGATAATAAAAGATCTCACGATATTATAGAAAAATCTTTAGAAATGTTAAGACGGTTAGATCATCGTGGTGGAGTAGGTGCCGACGGTATTACTGGTGATGGTGCTGGAATTATGACGGAGATACCATACCAATTGTTCGAACAATTAACAGAATTCAAAGTTCCCGGCGAAGGATATTATGCCGTGGGATTATTTTTTTCTAAAGAGAAAGTTAGAGATTCAATTCACGAAGAGATGTTTAATCAATATTTTGAAAGTGAAGGTTTTAAAGTCATTGGATATAGAGATGTGCCAGTAGATACTCGCGCTATTGCTCAACATGTTGCAGATACTATGCCTTATATTCAACAAGTATTTGTTGACATCACAGGTGTAAATGAAGTTGAAAAACGATTGTTTTTAGCAAGAAAACAAATTGAAAAATATAGTGAAACACAATCCATAGATTTATATTTCACAAGTCTCTCTCATAGAACGATTGTTTATAAAGGTTGGTTACGTTCAGATCAAATTAAAGGCTTATATTTAGACCTACAAAATGAGGCATATCAATCAAAATTAGGACTTGTACACTCCCGCTTTAGTACTAATACATTTCCAAGTTGGAAACGTGCACATCCCAATCGAATGCTTATGCACAATGGTGAAATTAATACCATTAAGGGTAACGTAAACTGGATGCGAGCACGCCAAAATAAACTAGTTGAAACATTATTTGAAGATGAGAAAGATAAGGTGCATTTTATTGTTGATGAAGATGGTAGTGACTCATCAATAGTTGATAATGCGTTAGAGTTCTTATCATTAGCAATGGAGCCTGAAAAAGCAGCGATGTTATTAATTCCAGAGCCATGGTTATACAATGAATCTAACGATAAAAAAGTTCGTTCTTTCTATGAATTTTATAGTTATTTAATGGAGCCATGGGATGGACCAACTATGATTTCCTTTTGCAATGGAGATAAGATAGGTGCATTGACCGATAGAAATGGATTAAGACCTGGGCGTTATACAATAACTAAAGATAATTTTATTGTTTTTTCTTCCGAAGTAGGTGTCATTGATGTTCCGGAAGAAAATGTAGCATTTAAAGGACAACTTAATCCTGGGAAGTTATTACTTGTAGACTTTTTACAAAATAAGGTTGTAGAAAATAATGAGCTAAAAACTAATATTGCTAATGAGTTGCCCTACGAACAATGGCTAAAAGATTATAAAAATCAAAATGATTTAGATAATATTTATTACCAATCTTCCGACTGGGATGATCAAACACTCTTCCGCTTACAGAAACAATTTGCTTACACTAAAGAAGATATCAATAAATATATGACAGATTTAGTCATCAATAAAAAAGATCCCATTGGAGCGATGGGATATGATGCACCTATTGCAGTTCTTAATGATAAGCCTGAGTCGCTATTTAATTATTTTAAACAATTATTTGCACAAGTTACCAATCCACCCATCGATGCTTATCGAGAAAAGATTGTAACGAGTGAACTTTCATATTTAGGTTCAGAAGGGAACCTTTTATGTCCTGATGAATCAGTTTTAGAAAGAATTCAATTAAAAAAACCAGTTTTAAATGAAGCGCAATTATCATCAATCGATCATTCGTATTTTAATGTAACGTATTTATCTACACTTTATACAGATGATTTGGAAAGTAGCTTAACTGAACTAGGGAACCGAGCAATACAGGCTGTACATGAAGGGGCGAAAATTTTGGTGTTAGACGATACGTCGTTAACTCACGAAAATAGTTATGCAATGCCAATTTTATTAGCATTAAGTCACGTGCATCAATTATTAATTCGAGAAGGATTAAGAATGGAGACCAGCCTCATTGCGCAGTCCGGTGAAACACGAGAAGTTCATCATGTTGCATGTTTACTTGGTTATGGTGCAAACGCTGTAGTTCCATATTTAGCGCAACGAACGATTGAACAATTAACGCGTCAAGGTCAACTTTCAGGAAACGTCGCTGAAAATGTTGCTACGTATACCAATGTATTGTCAGAAGGCGTTATTAAAGTGATGGCTAAAATGGGCATTTCTACCGTACAAAGTTATCAAGGAGCACAGATATTTGAAGCGGTAGGTTTATCGAATAGCGTCATAGAAAAATATTTTACAGGTACACAGTCAAAATTATCTGGTATAAGTATTGAACAAATAGACCAAGAGAATAAAGCGAGACAAAGTGATGATTCTGATTATCTTGAATCCGGAAGTGTATTCCAATGGAGACAGCAAGGTCAGCATCATGCATTTAATCCTCGTACGATTTTTTTATTGCAGCATGCATGTAGAGAAAATGATTACGAGTTGTTTAAAAAATTCTCCAAAGCTGTAAATTTAAAACGTACGGATCATATTAGACATTTATTAGAATTTAAGACACGTCAAACTATTGATATTAGTCGTGTTGAACCAGCAAGTGAAATTGTGAAACGTTTTAATACAGGAGCAATGAGTTATGGCTCTATCTCAGCAGAAGCACATGAGACGTTGGCTCAAGCTATGAATCAAATTGGAGGTAAAAGCAATAGTGGAGAAGGTGGTGAAGATTCTTCACGTTACGAAATTCAAAAGGATGGAAGTAATAAGATAAGTGCAATTAAGCAAGTTGCATCAGGTCGTTTTGGGGTGACGAGTGATTACTTGCAACATGCAAAAGAAATTCAAATTAAAGTTGCACAAGGCGCTAAACCAGGGGAAGGTGGACAACTACCAGGTTCAAAAGTATATCCATGGATTGCTGAGACTAGAGGTTCGACACCAGGTATAGGATTAATTTCACCACCACCACACCATGATATTTATTCAATTGAGGACTTAGCACAGCTCATTCATGATTTAAAAAATGCAAATAGAAGAGCTGATATTGCAGTTAAACTTGTATCTAAAACTGGCGTTGGAACTATAGCTTCAGGGGTAGCTAAAGCTTTCGCCGATAAAATTGTTATAAGTGGTTATGATGGAGGTACAGGTGCATCGCCTAAAACAAGTATTCAACATGCAGGTTTGCCATGGGAGATAGGCCTTGCCGAAACACATCAAACACTTAAATTAAATGATTTGCGTAGTCGTGTAAAATTAGAAACGGATGGTAAGTTACTGACAGGTAAAGATGTAGCTTATGCTTGTGCGCTCGGTGCAGAAGAATTTGGTTTCGCAACAGCACCACTTGTTGTTTTGGGGTGTATTATGATGAGAGTTTGTCATAACGATACGTGTCCAGTAGGGGTTGCAACACAAAACAAAGATTTGAGAGCTTTGTTTAGAGGTAAGGCACAGCATGTAGTTAACTTTATGTATTTTATAGCTGAAGAATTACGTGAAATTTTGGCTTCACTTGGTTTAGAAACAGTAGAAGAGTTAGTAGGGAGAACAGATCTTCTTCAACGTTCGACGCAATTGAAACCAAATAGTAAAGCAGCGTCTCTTCAAATAGAACGTTTAATTGAACAATTTGACGGTGTTAATACGAAAGAGATATCACAAAATCATCATCTTGATGAAGGATTCGATTTGAATTATCTGTACCCAGACGCACGCTATAGCATTGAAAACGGGCACTCTTTTACCGGAAATTATGTTGTTAATAATGAACAGCGAGATGTAGGTGTAATTACAGGTAGTGCGATAGCTAAACAATATGGAGAAGAAGGATTGCCTGAAGATACGATACTTGCTTACACTGAAGGTCATGCAGGTCAAAGCTTAGCTGCATATGCACCACGTGGATTAACAATTCATCATACCGGTGACGCTAATGATTATGTAGGTAAAGGATTGTCCGGTGGAACTGTCATCGTAAATGCTCCAAATAGTCAGCGTGAAAATGAAATTATAGCAGGAAATGTAAACTTTTACGGGGCTTCTAGAGGTAAAGCGTTTATCAATGGTAAAGCTGGTGAGCGTTTCTGTATTAGAAATAGTGGCGCAGATGTTGTGGTAGAAGGTATTGGTGATCATGGACTTGAATATATGACAGGGGGACATGTCATTATCTTAGGAGATGTAGGAAAGAACTTTGGCCAAGGTATGAGCGGGGGCGTAAGTTATATTTTCCCTTCTGACGTGGAGACATTTAAAAAGGTTAATGCGCTTGAAACTTTAGAATTCAGTAGTATATGTTTTGATGAGGAAAAATCCCTTATCAAAGACATGCTCGAAGCACATTTTAAGCATACACGTAGTAATAAAGCACGCCAAATACTCGACCAATTTGACAATATTGAAAAGTTAGCAATTAAAGTTATTCCAAAAGATTACAAATTAATGATGCAAAAAATTGATTTGAAAAAACGTCAAATGGAACGTGAAGATGAAGCAACACTGGCAGCGTTTTATGATGATAGAGAAACAATTGAACAAGAGTTACAGCCAGCAGTCATTTATTAAAGAAGTGAGGGATTATCATGGGCGAATTTAAAGGATTTATGAAATATGATAAACAGTCGCTATCAGAATTGTCTTTGGTAGACCGTCTTTCGAATCATGAAGCGTTTCAACAACGCTTCACTAAAGAAGATGCTTCGATTCAGGGTGCTCGCTGTATGGATTGTGGAACACCTTTTTGTCAAACTGGGCAATCTTATGGAAGAGAAACAATAGGATGCCCTATTGGTAATTATATACCTGAGTGGAACGACTTAGTCTATCATCAAGATTTTAAAGCTGCTTACGAAAGATTGAGAGAGACGAATAATTTTCCTGAATTTACAGGAAGAGTTTGTCCAGCACCATGTGAGCAATCATGTGTTATGAAAATTAATAGAGAATCCGTGGCGATTAAAGGTATTGAACGTACAATTATTGACGAAGCATATGAGAACAAGTGGGTTCATCCCGCATATCCTGAAGAGCGTAAGGACCAACGAGTTGCTATCGTAGGTAGTGGCCCAGCGGGACTTACAGCAGCTGAAGAATTAAACCTTAAAGGCTATAAAGTTACGGTTTATGAAAAGGCGCATGAACCAGGTGGCTTGCTAATGTATGGCATACCAAATATGAAACTAGATAAAGACGTAATACGTCGACGTGTATCACTTATGAAAGATGCTGGGATTTTATTTAAAACAGGCGTTGAAATTGGCGTCGATGTGAGCCGTGAAACACTTGAAGAAAATTATGATGCTATTATTTTATGCACAGGTGCTCAAAATGCGAGAGATTTGCCATTAGAAGGACGAATGGGCTCTGGTATTCATTTTGCAATGGACTATCTTACTGAACAAACCCAGTATCTAAATGGTGAGATTGAAAGTTTGAGCATTACTGCTAAAGATAAGAATGTAATTATTATTGGTGCTGGTGACACTGGTGCAGACTGTGTAGCGACTGCATTACGTGAAAACTGTAAATCTATTGTCCAATTTAATAAATATACGAAGCAACCTGAAGAGATTACTTTTGAAAGTAATACTTCCTGGCCATTAGCAATGCCTGTTTTCAAAATGGATTATGCGCATAAGGAATATGAAGCTAAATTTGGTCAAGAACCAAGAGCCTATGGTGTACAAACAATGCGCTATGATGTTGACGAGTTAGGAAATGTTAAAGGCTTATATACACAAATATTAAAAGAAACGCCTGATGGCATGGTTATGGAAGATGGACCAGAACGATTTTGGCCGGCTGATTTAGTCTTATTATCTATAGGGTTTGTTGGCACTGAAACCACTGTTCCGCATGCGTTTGATATACACACCGAGCGTAATAAAATTGTAGCTAATGATACAAATTATCAAACCAGTCATGCTAAAATATTTGCTGCAGGAGATGCAAGACGAGGTCAGAGCTTGGTTGTTTGGGCAATAAAAGAAGGTCGTGAAGTAGCACAGTCTGTTGATCAATACTTAAGTAAAAAAGTTCTAGTGTAAACTCAAGAATAATTATATTGACTTTTAATTAAAGTCATTATATTATTGTTATTGTGTTAATTGGAGGAATACCCAAGTCCGGCTGAAGGGATCGGTCTTGAAAACCGACAGGGCCTTAACGGGCCGCGGGGGTTCGAATCCCTCTTCCTCCGCCATTAGAATTTAAATTCCAAGACTAATAGATACCAAAGGCAAGTGCTTATGTTAATAAGTATTTGCCTTTTTATGTTGTATTTGTGATTTTTATATATGAATAAATTTTCAATGTAACTCATTGTGCAGAAAATTTAAATGCTTTTGGAAATAAAGAATTAATGATCGTAGGAGAAACGTCTTCAAAGACAATTAATCATTGAAAAGGATTCGAAATTAGATATAAGTTATTCAAGTAAGTCTATTACTTTTGAAACTTTTTTATCTTTTGACTACGAAATTTTTGGTAATTATTTTACACCTTTTACAGCTACTGTCAGAAGTACTGTTTTTTTAAAGATACCACATATTTTTAATATATTATTTCAAAATATTTAGCCACAGAATTTAAGTTCGCAGAATTTTTAAGACGACGATAATTACATTTTAATGAGTTTCAAAAATCGTCGTGTTTTTTTAAAGCGAAGAAGATTAAATTTTTACGCTTGCAAAGAGAGGCAGAATTATAGTAATATAGTTCTTACCGTGCTAGGTGGGGAGGTAGCGGTTCCCTGTACTCGAAATCCGCTTTATGCGAGACTTAATTCCTTTGTTGAGGGCGTATTTTTGTGAAGTCTGCCCGAAGCACGTAGTGTTTGAAGATTTCGGTCCTATGCAATATGAACCCATGAACCATGTCAGGTCCTGACGGAAGCAGCATTAAGTGGATCCTCATATGTGCCGTAGGGTAGCCGAGATTTAGCTGTCGACTTCGGTAACGTTTATGATATGCGTTCGATACAAAGGTGCATGGTTTTTTACTTTAGATTTAAGCAAATTTTTATATAGATAATAAAGGTCTAGGTTATGAAACTTAGATATATAGTCCGATGTGAAGTTATTTAAATTTCATTCAGGGCTATTTTTTTATTTACAATTAAACTTAATATAATAGCTATTGATTTCAATCTTAAAGTTGGAGTAGTTATTATGAAGCGTTATAGTTATTTATCTAAATATTAATTTCAATGTTTGATGTTAAGTGTGATGTTTTACTTCAAGTCATTTTTATTAAATGGATTAATAACGAATAATTTGTTAAAGTTATATCGTTGTAAAATAAAAACCTAGTTAATTAAAAAAATTACGTCGAAATATAGAATGGCTTATTATAATGGAGGATACATGCATATTTATTTAAGTACTTTAACAGAGGTCGATTATGAAACGTCACTAAATAGTATAGAAAATAATTATAATCTAAATCCAGAATCCAGTTGGCAAGATCGAGCGCGCGTTAAAAATCTAAGAAAACTTGAAAGCTACAATTATGAATTAGAAGTTATAGCTAAGAATGAATTGAATGAAGTTATAGGTCACGTTGTGTTAGCAGAGGTTAAGTTGTCGTCTAAAAACAAAAAAGCGATAGCGTTAGCCATTGGTGCACTGTCAGTAGATAAATCTATTCGAAACCAAGGATTAGGTCAAGCGCTGTTAAAAGCTGTAGAAGAACGTGCTAAAGAACAAGGATATTGTGCTATTTTTGTAAATAATCATCCTCAGTACTTTGAGAAATCTGATTATGAAGCAACTCATTTATATAATATACATATAGAAGAAAAACGAAATGATCAAACATTATTAGTAAAATTTCTAAAACCGGTTCAAAATGAATGGTCTGGAATGACAGTGTATTATCCGGAAGTACTGGATTGATTTTTAATTGAAAAGAAAATATAAGAGCGTGATATAATAATGAGTAATTGTTAATGGAGGTGCTACGGTGGATTACCAAGCTTTGTATCGTATGTATAGACCGCAAAGTTTTGATGATGTGGTTGGACAAACGCATGTAACTAAAACACTGCGTAATGCAATTTCAAAAGGTAAACAATCTCATGCATATATTTTTAGTGGTCCGAGAGGTACGGGTAAAACGAGTATTGCAAAGGTTTTTGCCAAAGCTATTAATTGTCTTAATAGTGACAATGGTGAACCTTGTAATGAATGTGCGATTTGTAAAGGAATCACACAAGGTACGAATAACGATGTAATTGAAATTGATGCTGCAAGTAATAACGGTGTAGATGAAATAAGGAATATTAGAGATAAAGTTAAGTACGCACCTAGTGAATCTAAGTATAAAGTATATATTATTGACGAGGTTCATATGTTAACTACTGGTGCTTTCAATGCTTTGCTTAAAACATTAGAAGAACCACCAGCGCATGCTATATTTATCTTGGCAACAACAGAACCACATAAAATTCCACCCACTATTATTTCGAGAGCGCAACGATTTGACTTTAAAGCAATTAGCAGTGACCAAATTATAGATAGACTTAAGTATGTAGCTAATTCCCAATCTTTGGATTACGACGACGCAGCATTAGAATTTATTGCTAAAGCATCAGAAGGTGGTATGCGAGATGCATTAAGCATTATGGACCAGGCAATAGCGTTCGGAGACGAACGACTTACTTTACAAGATGCTTTAAATGTTACAGGTAGTGTTGATGAAGCGGCGTTAAATGAGTTGTTTAATGACATTGTAAAAAGTGATGTTAAAGCTGCATTTAATAGATATCATCATTTTATTTCAGAAGGTAAAGAAGTCAACAGACTCATTAATGATATGATTTACTTTGTTAGAGATACAATAATGAATAAAACGTCTAACGAATCCGTTCATTTTGAATCACTTATTCATTTCGACTTAGATATGTTATACAAGATGATAGATATCATAAATGATACACTAGTATCCATTAGGTTCAGTGTAAATCAAAGTGTTCATTTTGAAGTGTTACTAGTTAAACTTGCAGAAATGATTAAGACACAGCCTCAAACTGTACAAAATGTAGCAACAGCATCGGTAGCTAATGAACCAGATAATGAAATGTTATTACAACGCTTAGAACAACTTGAAAATGAGCTTAAAACCTTAAAAGAACAAGGAATCAAAGCTAATAAAGTTAATAAACAACCTAAGAAGCCAACACGCACGATTCAACGATCTAAAAATGCGTTTTCTATGCAACAGATAGCGAAAGTATTAGACAAAGCAAACAAAGATGATATCAAATTATTGAAGAACCATTGGCAAGAAGTGATTGATCATGCGAAAAGTAATGATAAAAAGTCTTTAGTTAGTTTACTACTGAATTCAGAACCGGTAGCAGCTAGTGAAGATCATGTGTTAGTTAAATTTGATGAAGAAATTCATTGTGAAATAGTAAATAAAGATGATGAAAAGAGAAATAATATTGAAAGTGTAGTTTGTAATATAGTTAATAAAACTGTCAAAGTAGTAGGAGTGCCGGCTGACCAATGGCTGAGAGTGAGAGCAGAGTACTTACAAAATCGTAACACCAATGAAACACATCAAAGCGAAAAACAAAGCACACAACAGTCTCAACAAATAGATATTGCTCAAAAAGCTAAAGACTTATTTGGTGAGGAAACTGTACATTTAGTTGATGAAGACTGATACATGACAAGCGATATATTGGTATGTATAATGTAATAAAAGCTAAATTTTTATAGAAATTGTTTACTATTAAGGAGGAAATGAAATTATGCGCGGTGGCGGAAATATGCAACAAATGATGAAACAAATGCAAAAAATGCAAAAGAAAATGGCTCAAGAACAAGAAAAATTAAAAGAAGAACGTGTTGCTGGAACAGCAGGCGGAGGTATGGTGACTGTTACTGTAACAGGTCATAAAGAAGTTGTAGATGTAGAAATTAAAGAAGAAGCTGTTGATCCAGAAGATGTTGAGATGCTTCAAGATTTAGTATTGGCGGCTACAAATGAAGCGATGAATAAAGCAGATGAGTTAACACAACAACGTTTAGGTAAGCATACTCAAGGCTTAAACATCCCTGGAATGTGATGAAATATGCATTATCCAGAACCTATATCAAAGCTTATCGATAGTTTTATGAAACTGCCAGGCATTGGACCAAAGACGGCTCAACGTCTGGCTTTTCATACTTTAGATATGAAAGAAGACGATGTTGTTAAGTTTGCTAAAGCACTAGTTGATGTTAAAAGAGAACTTACCTATTGTAGTGTTTGTGGACATATTACAGAAAATGATCCTTGTTATATATGTGAAGATAAACAGCGAGATCGTTCTGTCATATGTGTAGTTGAGGATGACAAGGATGTCATAGCAATGGAAAAAATGCGTGAATATAAAGGTTTATATCACGTGCTTCATGGTTCGATTTCACCAATGGATGGTATTGGGCCTGAAGACATCAATATACCTGCATTAGTTGAACGCCTCAAAAACGATGAGGTGAAAGAACTTATATTAGCTATGAATCCTAACCTAGAAGGTGAGTCTACTGCAATGTATATATCTAGGCTGGTTAAGCCAATTGGGATTAAAGTCACAAGACTGGCACAAGGTTTATCTGTAGGCGGCGATTTAGAATATGCTGATGAAGTGACTTTATCTAAAGCAATTGCAGGTAGAACGGAAATGTAATAATATTTACCACTTAAAAGTCTGGGATATAAGTCAATATTCTAGGCTTTCTTTATATTTAAATAGAAGAAGATTAAATACACTTATATATAAAGCTCTTTAACATAGAGAATTTCACTGAGAAATTCACCAGACAGAGCAAGTTGGGGTTCGGGGCCCCAACACAAAGAATTTCACTGAGAAATTCACCAGGCAGAGCAAGTTGGGGTTTCGTTAATGGATTGAAATAACGAATATGATAAGATTTTTGTTTAGCTTTTTAGAATTTAGACTTATTGAGTTTATGGAGAGACTTTTATAATTACATTTATTATTAATGAGGATAAGAATCAACCCTTCATTCCTCAAGGAAGATGTAAGGTGTTTGGAATAAAAAAATAATGATTATAGAAAAATAGTAAAAATATTTTAAAATGAACAACAAAAATAAAGTTTGTGAATAGGGTTTATATAGGCATTTTAGTTTCATTTTAACCATCATTTTTCTGTATAACACGTTTGTAATTGAATTCTACAAGAAGAAAGTTCGGTTTTTCCTTTGGAGTGATTTTGATTATCTTTTAATAGTGTAATTTTTACTGTTGTTAAAACGGGGATAAGTCTGTATAGTATTTATTTGTTGAGCGAAACAACTTAACTAATCATTAAATAAACGACTAAAATTAATTTCAAAAAGTTGTTGACTTAAACAACTATGAAGAGTATAATTAATTCTTGTCGGTAAGAAAATGAACATTGAAAACTGAATGACAATATG